>JBBQYN010000260.1:0-3956 GCA_038208655.1 Actinomycetales bacterium | reverse complement strand
CGAGGATGCGGTGGAGCTGCAACTGCAGCAGGACCACGTCATCCGGCTGGAATCCCGGCCGGCCAACATCGAGGGCAAAGGCGAGGTCACCATCCGTGACCTCGTGCGCAACTCCCTGCGCATGCGCCCGGACCGGATCGTGATCGGTGAATGCCGCGGCGGCGAGAGCCTGGACATGTTGCAGGCCATGAACACCGGACACGACGGCTCGATCTCGACAGTGCACTCGAACTCGCCGCGGGACGCCATCGCCCGGTTGGAAACCCTCGTGCTGATGGCCGGAATGGACCTGCCGCTGCGCGCCATCAGAGAGCAGATCTCCTCCGCGATCGATGTGATCATCCAGATCAGCAGGCTCAAGGACGGCACCCGTCGGGTGACGCACGTGACGGAGGTGCAGGGCATGGAGGGCGAGATCGTCACGCTGCAGGACGCCTTCGTCTTCGACTACAGTGCCGGAGTCAACGAAGCCGGACGTCTGCTCGGCCACGCGGTGGCGACCGGTGTGCGGCCCCGGTTCGCCGACAAATTTCGCGATCTCGGAATTCCGTTGTCTCCGAGCGTGTTCCAGGCTGATCTCACCACCCGCACTCAGCGATGAACGTCCTGGCCCTGTACGGTGGCATCGCGGCCGCATTGATCGCCCTGTTCGTGCTCGTCTTCCTCG
Organism: Actinomycetales bacterium; assembly: GCA_038208655.1. Lineage (GTDB taxonomy): Bacteria > Actinomycetota > Actinomycetes > Actinomycetales > Microbacteriaceae > Cryobacterium. The sequence goes on along the minus strand of JBBQYN010000260.1, from coordinate 3,289 downwards.
TGATCGCTCCACCGCGGCCCCGGGTGCCGATGGAGCGCCGCCGGGCGCCGGGAGTCGTCGACACGTCGACGCTGACCCGGGTGACCGATCGCACGATCGAGGCGATCGAGAAGGGGATCCACCGTCGCGGCCGAGCGCCGTTCACGGCCGAGGAACTGGAACAGGCCAGTATTCGCATGCAGCCGTCTGGTTTTGTGCTGATGGTGCTGTCGGCAGCGACCGTGCTGGCCCTGACCGGCCTGCTCCTGGCCGGCGGCACCCTCTGGTCGATACCGCTCATGCTGATCTTTGCGGCACTGGCCCCGATCGGAGCCAAAGTGCTTCTCGGCGTGCGTGCCGGGCGCCGCCGCGCAAAATTCGCGGAACAGCTCGACGAAGCCCTCGGGCTTCTCGCCGGCGGTCTGCGATCGGGTCACAGCCTGCTGCGGGCGGTGGACGCGGCATCCCAGGAGATGCCCTCACCGACAGCGGATGAGCTGGCCCGGGTTGTGAACGAGACCCGCATCGGTCGCGACCTGGGTGACGCTCTCGGCAATACGGCCACGCGCATGGGGAGCGAAGACTTTCAGTGGGTGGCGCAGGCCATCGCCATCAACCGTGAAGTCGGCGGCAACCTCTCCGAGGTGCTGGACCAGGTGGGCCACACCATTCGGGAACGCAACGAGATTCGTCGCCAGGTGAAGTCGCTCGCGGCCGAGGGCAAGATGTCTGCCTGGGTGCTGATCCTCTTGCCCGTCGGGGTGTTCACTTTTCTGCTGGTCACCCAACCCAACTATTTCGCTGGTTTCTTCAGCAGTATCTGGGGTATCGCTGCGCTTGTTGTCGCCGCCATCCTGCTCATCGGCGGATCCCTGTGGATGATGGTCGTTGTCAAGGTGAAGTTCTAGGAGATCCCGATGCCCTCACTTATTGCAGTTCTCGCCTCACTCGCCGTCGCCGGCGGGTTCGCTGCCCTCATCGGAATCTTCGTGGGCGGCCGCACCGTCAGTCCGATCACAAACATCGGGGACACCCCTCCGAACCTGCTGGCGTCGGGGGCCGCGAGTGTTCGGCGTGCCCGGGGGATGCGGGAGCTGGCCCCCTTCGGTTACCTCGGTATGCTCGAACGCCGACTGGCGCTCGCCGGGTGGCCGCCGGCCTGGACCATCGACAGGATCCTGATCGTCAAGCCTCTCGCCGGTGCGGTCGGTGCGCTGCTGGCGCTGCTGTGGATTAGCGGTGACCCGGCCCCGACGCGCTTCGTGCTCGGCGGCCTTCTCGTGCTGCTGTGCTTCTTCGTGCCCGACTTCTTGCTGATCAGTCGCGGGCAGGAGCGGCAGGAGAAGATTCAGAACGCCCTGGCCGACACCCTCGACCAAATGACGATCGCGGTGGAGGCCGGCCTAGGCTTCGAGGCGGCCATGGCCAAGGCGGCGACAAACGGCCAGGGGCCGCTCGCGGAGGAATTCATTCGCACTCTGCAGGACATGAGCATCGGTCGCACCCGCACGCATGCCTATCAGGCGCTGGGCGAACGAACCTCGTCGGCGGATCTGCGTCGGTTCACCCGTTCGGTCGTTCAGGCCGACGCCTACGGCATCGCGATCGCCGATGTGCTTCGGGTGCAGGCGAAAGAAATGCGCCTCCGCCGCCGTCAGCGCGCCGAGGAAAAGGCGATGAAGATTCCGGTGAAGGTGCTCTTCCCGCTCATTTTCTGTATTCTGCCGGTGCTGTTCATCGTGCTGCTCACCCCGGCCGTGCTGAACATGGTCGACGCGTTCGCCTAACGAAAGTTGACGAACTGCAGCGCTACGTCGAGGTCTTTGCCCTTGAGCAGAGCCATGACGGCCTGCAGGTCGTCGCGGCTCTTGGAACTGACGCGCAGCTCATCACCCTGAATCTGGCTTTTGACGCCCTTGGGGCCCTCGTCGCGAATGATCTTGCTGATCTTCTTCGCGTTCTCCTGGTCGATTCCGGCCTTCATGCTGGTCTCGATACGGTATTCCTTGCCGGAGGCGAAGGGTTCGCCGGCGTCGAGGCTGCGCAGTGAGATTCCGCGCTTGATGAGCTTGGCCTAGAAGACCTCCAGGATCGCCTTCACGCGTTCCTCGGTGTTGGCCTTCATGAGCACTTTTTCACCGCTCATCGCGATCGATGCGCCCACGTTCTTGAAGTCGTACCGTTGGGCGACCTCTTTATGAGCCTGGTTGAGTGCGTTGTCGACCTCCATCGGGTCGACTTTGCTAACGATGTCGAATGTTGAATCTGCCATAAGGGCCATGGTACCGGGTCGACGGCGCCCACCGGCGGGCCGGAAAGCTGGGGCGGCACGCCCACCGGGAGGGCTGATTTCTTGCCCGGGCATTCTGCGACTATTGTAGGTACGCGTCTCCGGTCAGGTGAATACACGTGGCGGGAGCGCATTGGCGAGTTACCCAAGTGGCCAAAGGGATCTGACTGTAAATCAGACGGCGTAGCCTTCGTGAGTTCGAATCTCGCACTCGCCACCAGGGGCAAGACAGTACGGCAGGAGCGGGCCCGAGGGCCCGCTCCTTTATTCTTGCCCGGCGTGATCACGTAGCGTTGACCCATGACGTCACCCGCCGCTTCCCGCCCCACACCTCGTGCTGCCACAGAGTTGCTGAACCTCGCGACCGAGACGGCGCGCACCGCTGGAGCGCTGGCGTTTCGTCGCCGGGCCGAGGGCGTCGAAATCGCCGCGAGCAAGAGTTCCCCCGAAGACATTGTGACGCAGGCCGACCGTGAGACCGAGCTTCTCATTCGCGGGCTGCTCGCCGACGCCCGACCCGACGACGGCTTCTTCGGTGAGGAGTCCGAAGCCACCCCCGGAAGCAGCGGGCTGACCTGGGTAGTCGACCCCATCGACGGCACCGTGAACTACCTCTATGGGATTCCCGCGTACGCGGTGAGCATCGCCGTGGTCGAGGGCGACCCGGACCCGGCCAACTGGACGGCCCAGGCCGGTGCCGTGTTCAATCCGGTTCTCGACGAGATGTTCTCGGCCTCGGCCGGTGCGGGGTCGACGCTCGTGAACGGCGGCGTCACGCGCGACCTCCGGGTGAACGCCGACGTGCCGCTCTCGCTGGCCCTGGCGGGCACCGGGTTCGGCTACCAGGCCGAACGCCGCCTGTGGCAGGCGGACGTGCTGCGCGGCTTGATCGGCGAGGTGCGCGACATTCGGCGCATAGGGTCTGCGGCACTGGACCTGTGCGGCGTGGCAGCCGGGCGACTCGACCTGTATTTCGAGCGCGGGCTGAACCCGTGGGACCACGCCGCCGGCGCCCTGATC
>JBBQYN010000259.1:0-3971 GCA_038208655.1 Actinomycetales bacterium | reverse complement strand
CAGCAGCCGCCAGGTGACGGTGCGCGGGTCGCCCCCGGAGGCCGGTTTCATGTCGACGAGGGCGGTCTCGTCGCTGTCGGAAAGCTCGTCGAGGTAGTGCCAGAGCGGTCGGTACGCGATCTCCGGCGCGGGGGCGGCTGCGCCTGCCGAGTCGCCCGGAGTTGCGTCAGCGCGGGCTGCGTCAGCGGATGCTGCGGACCCTACGGAGACGGTCGCGGTGGACACGGCTGTCGTGACCGCGTCGCCGAGCCAGGAGAGGGCCAGCGCCGCGAACGGGGAGTCCTCCATCACGAGGTGGCCGGAGCCCTCGAAGCGGTGCACGTCGGCGTGCGGCAGCCGGTGCACGAGGTCGTCGAGGTAGCGGTCGCTGAAGATCGGGTCGCGGGGGCCCCAGAGCATCAGGGCAGGCACGGTGAGGGAGCGCAGGCCGTCGGCGATGCGGTCCAGCTCGGGCCGGCTCTCGTGATCGGTCGCCACGGGGATGTCGGCGACGAAGGCGCCGATGCCGCCGCGGCGGGCGGCACTGCGGTACGGCGCCCGATAGCCGTTTTTCACCGCTGCGGGCAGCGGTGGGTGCGCCAGCGCGAGGGTGGTTTCCAGGAACGCGGGGGTGAGCACGGTGGACCCGCCGAGCAGGGACCGCCTCAGGGCCAGTCGCAGTGGCGCCGGCACCGGGTACTGCTCCGGCTGGTGCACGGCGGTGTTGAGCAGCATCACGCCGGCCAGCAACTCGGGATGGTCAATCGCCCAGCCGAGCGAGATGGAGCCGCCCCAGTCGTGGCCGAAGGTGACGACCTTGCCGGTGAGCTCGAGGGCTTCGGTGAGGTCGGCCAGGTCCTGCACGCGGCGGGCCAGCGGGCGCGCCACTCCGGTGCGCTCCGAGAAGCCCATGTCGAGCTGGTCGACGGCGATGACGCGCCAGGCGCCGAGGGTCTCGTCGGCGCGCGGGGTCTCAGCGGCGGCACCGGCCTGGGCGACCAGGTCACGCCAGGTGTACGACCAGGTGGGGTTGCCGTGCACGCAGAGCACGGTGCCCAGAATACGGATGCCGCGGCGTTCGAGATCGGGGCCGTTGTCGAGCAGGTGCCAGGTACGGGTGACCAGCCGGGTCGACCCGTGCGCGGTGTGCGGCGCCGTCTCGGGCACCTCCACGAGACGCGACATGCCCGGCTCCAGGCCCGGCAGCCCGGCGGGCGGCAGGGTTGCGGGAGCGGTCGTGGCGGCAACCGCCGGCAGGAGCCAGGTCACCAGAGCAGTTCCATCATGGCGGTGTTCAGGCCCGAGCCCACCCCCATGAGCAGCACTCGGTTGCCCGGCTGCAGGCTGGGGGCTTCCTGGGCCAGGGTGATCGGAATCGAAGCGGGGCCCACGTTACCCAGGGTGGGGTAGGTCAGCGGAACCCGGCTACGGTCCATGCCGGTGGCCTTGATCAGGGCATCGGTGTGCACGTCGGAAACCTGGTGCACGATGTAGCGGTCCATTTGAGACCAGTTCCAGTCGCGGCGGGCTTCGGTCCAGGCCGAGACGACCAGTTCCATGCCGCCCTTGAGCAGGGCGCGGGCGTCGGTGAACATGCCGTCCACGCTGCCAACGCAGAGCTCGTTGAACTGGGTGGCCGCGCGGGTGACACCACCGAGCATGCGGTGGCCTTCGGGGTGTTCGTCGGCGGGGCCGAGCACGGCGGCGGCTGCACCGGAGCCCAGGGTGAGGCTGGCGAATTCGCTCATGAAATCGGTGCGGCTGATTCCCTCACGGCCGAGGCGCTGGATGGTGTTGGTCTGGATCTCGTCGGCATCTTCGCCGTCAATCACCACGGCGTACTTGATCTGTCCGGAGTCGATGAGCTGTGCGGCGAGGGTCATGCCGTTCACGAAGCCGAGGCAGGCGTTGGCGATGTCGAAGTTGGTCGCCGAGGACGGCAGGCCAAGGCCGTGGTGGATGCGCACGGCGACGCTGGGTTCGAGGTGTTTGCGGGTGACGGAGGTGTTGATGAGCAGGCCGACCTGGCCGGGTTCGATGCCGGCCGCGCTGAGCGCGCGCTTACCGGCCGAGACGGCAGCGTCGTCGAAAGTTTGGGTCTCGTCCCAGTTGCGGCGTTCCTGAACACCGGCTACGCGCTGCAGCAGCCGTTTGGGCAGCCGCAGACGGCTGAGCACCGGGCGCAGCTGCAGGTCGATCTCTTCGGAGGTGGTGATGCGTGGCGCGATGGTGCTCGCTACCGACAGCAACGCGACATTCAGGTGTCGTGTCGTCGCATTTCCATTCAACTGTGATTCCCCTGTCGAGTTTCGGACGTGTGAACCACGGTCCCGGCACCAAACATACTGTTCGTTGCCCGAAGATCAACTGTACGCCCACGTAGTGCGCCGCCCTCCCCGGGGTCGGGGAGGGCGGCACCGGCTGTTCAGGACGTTCTGAGAGCGAGCTGACGGCTAGATGAGACCGTCCGAGAGGGTGCTCGGGTTGCCGAAGCGGTGCGCCGTGATGGTGATGGCCTGCTCCCGCAGGAACGGCAGCAGTTCGACCCGGCCGGCCTGGGTGATCGGGCCGGCGTAGACGGCGATGTCGGGGCGTCCGTGCAGGGCCTCGGCCAGTGCGGTCGCCGCGGCCCGGGCGCCGTGAATCGGGTCCCCGCCGATCAGGCGTACCCGGGAGGTGGCGATGCCGCCGGCCGCGGCACGGGCGAGCCATTCGTCGTCGCTTTCCACCACGATCGGCACCTCGCGCACCTCAAGCACGGCGCGCACGTTCAGCGGCACCGGAACCGAGCTCGACACGGCGAACGCCGACCGGCTCAGCGTGGCGGCGCTGATCACGCGCAGCAGGTCGCTGAGGGTGCCGTCGTCGCTGAGCCGGATCGTGACCGGCAGCGGGCGGTACCGGAACAGGTTGCGTTCCAGGCCCACGTTGGACACGTCCTTGACGGCGTTGAACTCTTCCCGCCAGGCCAGGGCATCGCTCACGGCCGAGCGGCGCAGCACGTCGAAGTCGGCGTATTCCAGCACGGTCTGGGAGGCTTCGATCACGTCGGTGACGCGCTGTTCCAGGCCGCGCAGGTGCAGCGTGGAACTGTTGCGGCCGGGAGCACTGACCCAGCTTCCGAAACCGTAGAGGTAGTTCGGTCCGCCGGCCTTGGTGCCGGGGCCGACGGCGGATTTCTTCCACCCGCCGAAGGGCTGGCGTTGCACGATGGCGCCGGTAATGCCGCGGTTCACGTAGAGGTTGCCCGCCTCCACGGTGTCCAGCCAGAGCGCGAGCTCGTCACTGTCGAGGGAGTGCAGGCCGCTGGTGAGGCCGTAGTCAACCATGTTCTGCAAGCGGATGGCTTCCTCCAGCGTGCGGGCATGCATCACCGCCAGCATGGGGCCGAAGAATTCGGTGAGGTGCGCGTACGACCCGGGGGTGACGCCGGTGCGGATACCGGGCGACCAGAGCTTGCCGGTGTCGTCGAGCTGGATGGGCTCGACGAGCCATTCCTCGCCGGCACCGAGGTTGGTCAGGGCGTCGAGGAGTTTCCCCTCGGCCGGGGCGATGATCGGGCCCATCTGGCTGGTCGGGTCGCTCGGGTAGCCGACCTTCATCGAGGTGGTGGCGTCTACGAGCTGGCCGAGAAAACGCTCGGACTTGCCCACGGAGCCGACCAGGATCAGCAGGCTCGCGGCGGAGCATTTCTGTCCGGCGTGACCGAAGGCGCTCTTGATGGCGTCGGCGGCCGCGAGGTCGAAGTCGGCCGACGGCGTCACGATGAGGGCGTTCTTGCCGCTGGTCTCGCCGAGCAGGGGCAGGTCAGGGCGGAAGGACCGGAACAGTTCGGCGGTTTCGTAGCCGCCGGTGAGGATCACCCGGTCGACGGCGGGGTGGCTGAGCAGGTGCCGGCCGAGGTCCCGGTTGGCGAAGTCGACCAGGTAAAGCACGTCGCGCGGAACGCCGGCCTCCCAGAGCGCCTCGACCACGATCGCTCCGCTACGCTG
>JBBQYN010000258.1:0-4012 GCA_038208655.1 Actinomycetales bacterium | reverse complement strand
TCGAAGTCTTCCTTCCAACGCCGGTCATCGCCGATGAACGCCGCCGGCTGGAAAGACATCATGTTGTACGGCATGTCGAGCACGTCCCGGGTGACCGAGCCGACCTCGGCCACGTTCGACGGTGTCACGGTCATGTTGTGGGCGAGGTACGCGCTGACCCTGTGCTCGCGCTTGAGGTCGATGAACATGCGGGCGAACTTCTCCCGAAACGGGTTGAGTTCCGCCTCGGAGTGCGGCCGCACGGCGCCGGTGCGTCCGCGCATGAGCGAGTCGAAGTGTGCGGCGAACGAGACCTTGCTGAACCGTGGTTTGCCTTGTTCGTCGAGCACGACGTCGAGCAGGTACTGGTACTCGAAATCCCCGTGCGTCATCGACATCGGCTCGCGGCCGTTGGCCCGCATGGCCAGGAGCGCCGCCGCGTGGTCGGCGGCGGGCAGCAGGCTGACCTCGCCTCCGATGAGCTGCGCGTGTGCCCGGGGGCCACGGATGCGACGCAGGTACTCCATCTGTTCGGTCACCCCCGCGACGGTGTGGTTTCCGTCGATACGCACCTTGTTGGCATCCGCTGCGTGATAGCAGGGCGAGCAGGTGAGGTCGCACTTGGGGAACACCCCGTGGGTGCCCTCACAGCCGATTGCGGACCGGCCGAGCAGCTGGTTGGGGGTCTTCACATGCTCCGGCAGCTCGGCCCAGCGCCGGTCGAGGGCGATGCGTGAGAGCGGATGCACCGGGCGGGTGGTGAGTTCAAAGTTCCGCAGGGCATCGGCAAGCGTCATTGTTTTGCTCTCTCGTCAGCCCCTTCGAGGGTGGCCAGGCAAGGCGCGCTGGTACCCCGAATCCATGTCGAGAGAGTACCAGAACTGGCTGCTATTTGGGGGTAGTCGCGGTGTTCTAGGGGCAGTCGTTCGGTTTCCCGGAATCGGCCCGCCCGGTCTCCGTTCCTGACCGGCTCCGGCCTCGACCGGCGAGAGGGTCGCGCCGTCCGCGCCGGTTCGGACGTCGACGAGCGAGCACGTCGACATTCGAGCGTGCTTGCGCGCCGCGCGAAGGACGTGTTGACGACGACGGGCCAGTGACCTAGACTTTTCACATAACAGAAGAGAACTTCCACATAGTGAAAACATAGCCCTCGATCAAGGATGTCCAATGCTGTACACCGTGAATTGCTCCATCCTGCTCACCGAGCTGCCGCTGCTCGAGCGCCCCGCCGCCGCGAAAGCCGCCGGCTTCGACGCCGTCGAGTTCTGGTGGCCCTTCAGCAGCGCCGTGCCCGCCGACGCCGAGGTGACCGCATTCGAAGCCGCCATCACGAACGCCGGCGTGCAGCTCACCGGCCTCAACTTCTTCGCCGGCGACATGGCCGCCGGCGACCGCGGCCTGGTCTCCTGGCCCGCCCGCTCCACCGAATTTCGCGACAACCTCGCCGTGGTCGCCGGCATCGGCGGGCGCCTGGGCTGCACCGCCTTCAACGCCCTCTACGGCAACCGAGTCGACGGCGTCACGGCCGAGGAACACGACGAGCTCGGAGTCGAAAACCTCGCCCTCGCCGCCGCGATGATCGAACCCATCCTCGGCACGGTGCTGCTCGAAGCCGTCAGTGGCGCCCCGCGCTACCCGCTGCTCACCGCCGCCGATGTGCTGGCCATCATCGACCGCGTCGAGTCCACGAGCGGCCAGACCAACGTGAAACTGCTCGCCGATTTCTACCACCTGGCTGTGAACGGCGACGACGTCGCCGCCGTGATCGCCGCCCACGCCGCCGACTTCGGGCACATTCAGATAGCGGATGCCCCCGGCCGCGGCGAACCCGGAACCGGCGCCCGGCCCGTGGCCGAGTGGATCTCCGCCAGCCGCGCGCTCGGCTACACCGGCCCCGTGGGGCTGGAGTACAAGACCAACGCCGCCGATCCGTTCGCCTGGCTCGCCCGCGTCTGACCCGGCTCACCTCACGTCACCCCGGCACCCAGCGCCCCGCTTCTGCGGCGAGCGCAGCCAGCACCGACCCACATTCAGTGAACGAACAAGGGAACCCACATGACCAACGTTGCTGTCATCGGCCTCGGCATCATGGGCCTGCCCATGGCCCTCAACCTCACCACCGCCGGGCACACCGTGACCGGCTTCAACCGCAGCCCGGGCAAGATCGACGCCCTCGTCGCCCAGGGCGGCATCGGCGCCTCCAGCATCGAGCAGGCCGTGACGGATGCCGAGGTCATCATCACGATGCTGCCCGACTCCCCCGACGTCGAGGCCGTCGTCACCGGCCCCGACGGCGTCTTGGCCCACGCCACCGCCGGCGCGTACTGGATCGATGCGAGCACCATCCGGCCCGACGTCGCCGTGCGCCTGGCCGCCGACGCTGTCGCCGCGGGCGTGCATCCGCTCGACGCCCCCGTCTCGGGCGGTGAAGCCGGCGCCGTGGAAGGCACCCTCTCGATCATGCTCGGCGGCGACGCGGCCCACGTCGCCGCCGTGCGCCCGCTCCTCGACGCCGTCGGCAGCACGGTCGTGCACGTGGGTCCGAGCGGCAGCGGCCAAACGGTGAAGGCAGCCAACCAGCTCATCGTCGCCGGCACCATCCAGCTCGTCGCCGAAGCGCTGATCTTCCTCGAAGCCCACGAAGTCGACACCGCAGCGGCCATCACCGTGCTCGCCGGCGGCCTGGCCGGCAACCGCATCCTCGACCGCAAGGCCGCGAACATGGTCGCCCGCAGCTTCGAACCCGGGTTTCGAGTGGACCTGCACCACAAAGACCTCGGCATCGTCACCGCCGCGGCCCGCGAGGCCGGCGTCGCCATTCCGCTGGGATCCCTCGTCGCCCAGCTGATGGGAGCCCTGCGCGCCGAAGGCCACGGATCCCTCGACCACTCGGCGCTGCTGTTGCTCGTGGAGCAGCTCAGCGGTCGCTCCCCGAAGTAGCCCGCACCGCGGCATCCGCTGCCCCGGGTCACAACGCACCACCCACCGACACAGCCCACCACATACCTGCACAGCCCCACCAGCTCAGCCCCACCAGCTCAGTTCCCGTTCCACGGTCAAAACACGTTCAGGAGACCCACCCCATGCCTAAAATGCGCGCAGTCGACGTTGCCGTCGCCATTCTCGAACGCGAGGGTGCCACCCAGACCTTCGGCGTTCCCGGTGCCGCCATCAACCCGTTCTACTCCGCGATGCGCGCCCACGGCGGCATCGACCACATTCTGGCCCGGCACGTGGAGGGCGCATCGCACATGGCCGAGGGCTTCACCCGCACCAAGGCCGGCAACATCGGCGTCTGCATCGGCACGTCCGGCCCGGCCGGCACCGACATGATCACCGGGCTGTACTCGGCGTGGGCCGATTCCACACCGATTCTCTGCATCACCGGCCAGGCGCCGGTCGGCAAACTGCACAAGGAAGACTTTCAGGGCGTCGACATCGCCTCGATCGCCGCGCCGGTCACCAAGATGGCCGTGACCGTGCTGGAGGCCGGGCAGGTTCCCGGCGCCTTCCAGAAGGCGTTCTACCTCATGCGCACCGGCCGGCCCGGCCCTGTGCTGATCGACCTGCCGATTGACGTGCAGCTCACCGAGATCGAATTCGACATCGACACCTACCAGCCGCTCGCGGTGCACAAGCCCGCGGCATCCGTCGCCCAGCTTGAGAAGGTGCTCGACATGCTCGTGACCGCCGAGCGCCCGGTGATCATCGCCGGCGGCGGTGTGATCAACGCGGATGCCTCCGCCGAGCTCGTGCAGCTCGCCGAACTTCTCGGCATCCCGGTGATACCCACGCTCATGGGCTGGGGCAGCATTCCCGACGACCACGCCCTCGCCGCCGGCATGGTGGGGCTGATGACCTCACACCGCTACGGCAACGCCACCCTGCTCGAGAGCGACTTCGTGCTCGGCATCGGCAACCGCTGGGCCAACCGCCACACAGGCGGCCTCGACACCTACACAAAGAGTCGCCGTTTCATCCACATCGACATCGAGCCGACCCAGATCGGCCGGATCTTCTCCCCCGACTTCGG
>JBBQYN010000257.1:0-4025 GCA_038208655.1 Actinomycetales bacterium | reverse complement strand
CGAATGCCCGGCACGAACCCGCCGTACTTGCGCATGTTCTCGGCGACGTCATCCGGGTTGAAGACGATCGCGGTGTAGAAGTACGCGAAGAACACGATCATCACGACGTACAGCAGGTTGTAGAGCGGCATGCCCCACGACAGCTGCTGCGCGGCGCCCTGCACCCAACTCTCCGGCGGAAACACTGCCGCGATGGTCGCCGGGAACGCCAGGAGAGACGACGCGAAGATGACCGGCATGACGCCCCCGGTGTTCACCTTCAGCGGGATGTGCGTGCTCGACCCACCGTACTGCCGGCGGCCCACGACCCGCTTGGCGTACTGCACCGTCACCCGACGGTGCGCGCGTTCCACGTACACAATCGCCGCCACCACGCCCACCATCAGCAGCACGAGCAACGTCAAGCGGATCAGACCGATCTCGCCGGTCTGCAGCTGATCGAGTGTCGTCATCACCGCCCGTGGCAGCCCGACCACGATGCCGGCGTAGATGATCAGCGACATGCCATTGCCGATGCCGCGCTCGGTGATCTGCTCGCCGAGCCACATCACGAACACCGACCCCGTGGTCAACGTCAGGACGGTCATCATCCTGAACGCCCAGCCCGGGTCATAGACGAGGGGCAGACCTCCCGCGATGTTGGTCTGCCGCTCGAGGAAGATGGCGATACTCGCCGCCTGCACGACTGACAGCAGGATCGTGCCGTAGCGCGTGTACTGCGTGATTTTCCGACGGCCCAGCTCGCCTTCCTTCGACAGGCGCTCCAGGTACGGCCAGACGACCGTCAGCAGTTGCAGGATGATCGACGCACTGATGTAGGGCATGACGCCCAGCGCGAAGATCGTCACCCGCGACAGGTTCCCACCCGAGAACATGTCGTAGAGCCCGAACATCGTCCCCTGCGCCTGCTCGGCCAGCAACGCCAGCGCCTCGGTGTTCACACCGGGCGTCGGGATGTGGTGGCCGATGCGGAACACGCCGAGCAATCCCAGCGCGAACAGCACCCGGGCACGCAACTCCGGGACGGCGAAGATGTTCCTCAAGCTATCCATCGATGGCTACCCGGCGTTTCAACCCGTGATCGTCTCGGCCGCGCCGCCGGCGGCCTGAATCTTCTCAGCGGCCGCTCCGCTGAACTTGTGCGCCTTCACGGTCAGCGCCTTGCCGATCTCGCCGCGCCCGAGCACCTTGATGCGCTGGCGACCCTGGGCGAGGCCGTTGGCGTGCAACACGTCCGGCGTCACTTCCGCGTTCGCTTCGAAGAGCTTGTCGAGCTGGTCGAGGTTGATCACGGCGTACGACTCACGGAACGGGTTGGTGAAGCCGCGCTTCGGCAGGCGACGGTGCAGCGGCATCTGGCCGCCTTCGAACCCGCGCTTGCGCTTGAAGCCCGACCGCGACTTGGCGCCCTTGTGGCCACGACCAGCCGTCTTGCCGTTACCCGACCCCTGACCGCGGCCGACTCGCTTGCTCGAGTGGGTCGCGCCCGTGGGTGGTTTGAGATCACTCAGATCCATGATGTCTTCCTACTCGGCCACCGTCACCATGTGACGGACCTTGTGAATCATGCCGCGGATGGCCGGGTGATCCAGCACCTCGACGGTGTGCCCGATCTTGCGCAGCCCGAGGCCCTGCACGATCTTGCCCTGCTTGCGATCGAACCCGATGGTGCTGCGCACCAGGGTCACTTTCAGCATCGGTCCCTTCGGCGCCAGGGGCGCCGCGGGCTTCTGCCGCCGGGGAGTGTTCGTCTCGGCCATGTCGTTCCTATGCGTGAACCAGATCCTCGAGCGACTTGCCGCGCAGACGGGCAATCGTCGCAGGATCCTTGAGGCCGCTGAGACCGGCAAACGTCGCGCGGACCACGTTGTGCGCATTCGCCGTTCCGAGCGACTTGGTGAGAATGTTCTGGATGCCCGCAGCCTCGACCACGGCGCGCACAGCCCCCCCGGCGATGATGCCGGTGCCCTCGGGAGCGGGCTTCAGCAACACGCGCCCGGCGCCGAACCGCCCTACCACTTCGTGCGGGACGGTCGTGCCCTGCAGCGGCACCCGAATCAGCGACTTCTTGGCGGCCTCGATGCCCTTCTTGATGGCTGAGGGCACTTCCTTCGCCTTCCCCATCCCGAAGCCCACATGACCATTGCCGTCTCCGACGATGACCAGCGCGCTGAAGCTGAGGTTCTTGCCGCCCTTGACCACCTTGGTGACGCGGTTGATGGACACCACGGTGTCCTTCAGCTCGAGTTGGCCTGCGTCGATTCGTTCCCGGAATTCAAACATGCTGCCCTCGTGACCGGACGACTCGGCGAGCCGTCCCTACCTGGTTAGGAGCCGTGCGCATTGATTAGAACTCGAGCCCGGCCTCGCGCGCGGCCTCGGCGACGGCACGTACGCGACCGTGATACAGGAAGCCGCCGCGGTCGAACACCACACGCGTGATGCCCTTCTCCTTCAACCGCTCGGCGACGATGCGCCCAACGGCTGCCGCACCGGCACGGTTGCCCCCGCGGGTGTCCCCACTCAACTGCGACTTCACGGCGGGCTCGATCGAGCTGGCCGTAGCCAAAGTGGTGCCGGTCGCGTCATCGATGGCCTGCACATAGATGTGCGAGACGCTGCGATACACCGACAGGCGCGGTCGCTCGGCATTGCCCGAGAACCGCTTGCGCTGACGCAGGCGGACGCGGTGTCGTCGGTCCTTCTTGGTTTCGATCTTCACGGCACGTTCTCCCGCAGCCTTTTACTTGGCGCCGGTCTTGCCGGCCTTCTTCTTCAGCACTTCACCGGTGTACCGCACACCCTTCTGCTTGTAGGGGTCCGGCTTGCGCAACGTTCGCATGTTGGCGGCGACCTGGCCGACCAACTGCTTGTCGATTCCAGTCACCACGACGTGGGTCTGCTTGTCGATGGTCACGTCGATGCCCTGCGGCAACGGAAAGATCACCGGATGCGAGTAGCCCAGCGCGAAATGCACGTCGCGTCCCTTGACCTCGGCGCGGTATCCCACACCGACGATGTCGAGCTCGCGCTTGAATCCGTCGGAGACGCCGGCCACGGCGTTGGCCACCAATGTCCGCGCCAGACCGTGGAACTTCTTCAGCTCTCGGGCCTCACCGACACGTGCGTGCAACTGGCCATCCACGAGTTCGAAGTGAATGCCGGCCGGGTAGGCCTGCGCGAGCGAGCCCTTCGGGCCCTTCACTTCGACCAGCCCGTCCTTGACCTTCACGTCCACGCCCTTCGGCACGGGAATGGGCTTCTTACCAATACGAGACATGAGTCAGATCCTTCTGGTGGAGCCTGGGCTCCCTACCACACGTTGCAGAGCACTTCACCGCCGACGCCCACCTTCACGGCGTCCTTACCGGTCATCACGCCGCGCGAGGTCGTCAGGATGGCCGTGCCCAGTCCGCCAAGCACCACCGGCACGCCTTCGCGGCCGAAGTACACACGGCGACCAGGTCGGCTGACGCGCTCGAGGCCGGAAATCACGCGCTCGCCGCGCGGCCCGTACTTGAGGTTGAGGCGCAGCACCTGCTGCGGCGACTCAGGCAGCGTCGCGTTGTCTACCACTTTGAAGCCGCCGATGTAGCCCTCGCTCTCGAGGATGCGGGCGATCTCCAGCTTCACTTTCGACGCGGGGATGTCCACGCGCTGGTGGCGCGACTGGACGGCATTACGAATCCGCGTCAGCATGTCGGCAATCGGGTCAGTCATACCAGTTCACTCTCTACCAGCTGCTCTTGGTCACGCCCGCAACCTCGCCTCGCAGCGAGAGTTCACGGAAACAGAGACGGCACAGGGCGAACTTGCGCAGGAATGCGCGAGGCCGGCCGCACCGGCCGCACCGGTTGCGCAGACGCACCTTGAACTTCGGGGTCTTGAGTTCCTTCGCCTTCTTCGCAGTCGTTGCCATATCAGTTCTGCCTGAACGGGAAGCCGAGGAGCTGCAGCAGCCGGCGCGACTCCTCGTCGGTCTTGGCCGTCGTCACCACGGTGATGTTCATCCCACGCGTCTTGTC
>JBBQYN010000256.1:0-4059 GCA_038208655.1 Actinomycetales bacterium | reverse complement strand
ATCGGTTGTCAATGTCATTGTTCTCAAGCTCCTTTGCTTGTGCGTGAAGAAATTCTTGTACGTGCAGAAAAGGTTCTGGAAAAGCTCAGGCGCTCAGCAGCCAGACGGCGCCCTGCACGGTCGGTTCCAGGCGCCAGCCCGGTTCCACCAGGTAGGTGGTGTTCTCGGTCGTCACGATTGCCGGGCCGTGAATCACGTACTCGTGCTTCAGCGCCTCCGCGTCATAGACCGGAGTGTCCACCGCACCGGCGATGCCGGTGAAGTGCACCCGCCGCGTCGACACCGGGGTCGGTTCGGTCTTCTCGCCGCCGGCCAGAATCGACTCGAATTTGATCACCTCACCCTCGATGAATGACGCCACCCGAATGGTTTGCACACGGATGCCGGCCTCGGGCGCCTGGGTGCCCTCGCCGTAGCGCTCACCGAAGATCTCCGAGAACGTCTTGATCAGGTGCAGCACATCGGCGACACCGTTCACCCGGTTGATGTCGAAGGCCACGGCGGTGGTGACCAGCTGGTTGCCGTAGCGCATGTCCATTTCGAGGCGGTAGCGAACATCCGCTCGGTCGTAGCCCTGACGTACGAGATCTTCGGCGCCCTTGGCCTCAAGCTCGGCGATGTACCCGTTGAGGGCGTCGTACTGGGTGTAGAGGCTGCGTTTGATGGCCTCGTAGAGCACGACGTAGGCGCTGCGTTCGTGAATGTGCAGCGGCCGCATGTTGCCGGCGCCGAGGGCGGAGAACACCGAGGCGAACGGCGGAAACAGAATGCGGCTGATGCCCGCGCTCGCGGCGATGCCGCAGGCGTGCAGCGGCCCGTTGCCGCCGTAGGCGAGCATGGTGTAGTCCTCGATCAGGCCGCCGCGCGAGCGCAGCTCCTTCTCGATGCCGATCGCCATCTGTTCGTCGACGGTCTTCTTGATGACCTTCGCCACCTCGACCGCGTCGAGGTCGAGCTCATCGCTGAGGGTCTCGTCGATCACATAGATGGACCGTTTCAGGTTCAGCTGGATGTGCCCGTTGGCGTAGTTGTCGGGGTCGAGGTAACCGAGCACCAGGTCGGCGTCGGTGACGGTGGGTCGTAGCCCGCCGCGGTCGTAGCAGGCGGGGCCGGGGTCGCTGCCGGCCGATTCCGGCCCGATCTGAATGGCGTGGTGAATGCGGTTGTACGCGGCGATCGAGCCGCCGCCGGCACCGAGGGTGTTGAGGTGAATCATCGGGGCCGAGACCATCCAGCGCCCGATGGTGGGCTGAAAGTCGTAGTGCCGCACGCCGCCTTCGGGCACCAGCCCGATGTCGAACGACGTGCCGCCCATGTCCATCGACACGACGTCGCCGAGTCCGGTGGATTCCGAGAGGTGTTGCGCTGCGCCGACGCCGGCGATGGGTCCGGAGTGAATGGTTTGCAGGGCATCCGTGGAGTTGGGCTGGGCCATGCCGCCGGAATTGTGAATGACCAGCATGGGCTTCTCATAGCCGGAGTCGCGCAGGTTGTTGGAGAGCTGGTTGAGCGCGTGAAACATGGTCTCGTGCAAAAAAGCGTCCACGATGGTGGCCATGGCCCGCACGTATTCGCCCTTACGGCCCGACACCTGGCTGCTGAGCAGCACCGGAATCGATCCGAGCTCGTGGGTGGGGTATTCGTCGAGAATGATCTCCAGAATGCGGTCTTCGTGCACGGAGTTCTCGGTGGCGTTGGTGAGCGCCACCACAATGGCTTCGGCGCCGTTGTCTACGAGTTCGCGCACCATGGCGCGCACGTCGTCGTACATGATCGGCACCAGCACTTCACCGACCGAGTCGATGCGTTCTTTCACCGAACGGATGAGCCGGCGCGGCACGAGCGGGTCGGGTCGCTGCGCGTCGGGCATGTCGCCCTGTTTAACGCCGTCGAGGCCTTCGCCGTAGCCGCGTCCGCGGGACAGCGGGATGGTGTCTTCAAAGCCGTGGGTGACAATCGCGGCGACCCGGGGGCCCTTCCCTTCGATGAGCGCGTTGGTACCGAGAGTGGTCGCGTACCGCACCGAGTCGACTTCGCGCAGGGCGGTGTCGCGGCTGATGCCGGCCCGTTCGCACGCCCGGTCCAGGGCTTCGTTGAAGCCGAGGGCCAGGTTGTGGTGGGTGGTGAGCGCCTTGGATTCGATGTACTTGTCGTCCCAGACGAAGAAGCAGTCACTGAACGTGCCGCCGATGTCTACAGAGATGCGTTTCACGGTCAGCGCCCTTCAGTTGTGGTGGTGCCACGGGATGTGTGGGAGTGGCCGGAGTCGAACCGGGCGCTGAGATCGGTCTCAGCGTTCTCCCCGGGGCCGTAGTTCACGACCTCTTCGGGGTTACCCCCGTGGGCCGCCCATTTCTCCCGCAGGGAGTCGATGTCCCACAGCATGTCCACGGTGGGCGGATGCCCCGGCGGAAGGTATTCGGCTTCGATCTGGGTACCGCAGGTGGGGCAGTAAAACTCCAGAATGCGGCAGAACGTCGGGTCGGGCGAGAAGGTGAACTCGTACTTGTCGGGGTCGATCACCGGCGGGTGAATCTCTCGTGGGTCCCGGTCATAGACCAGGGTGCCCTCTTTGTAGTTGCCGCGGGCGTCGCCGAAGTCGTGGGCGCAGACGCGGCAGATCCACCGTTCGCTGTCGAGGTCGATGAGCAGGTATTCGGTCATGGGAACGCGCATGGGGTTACCGTTCTGATTCGGGGTTACGAGAAATGGGCGCGGTGTCCTGCAGCAGCAGGTCTCCGGCGGCCGAGACCAGAAGCGTCCAGCCTTCGGGTACGCGGGCGGTGAAGAACGGGCCTTCCACGATGGCGGGGCCGGCGGCCTCCGCTCCGGGTGTCTGGTCGTCGAGTTGGTACACCGCGACCGTGGTCACCGTGGTCACCGAGTCCCGCACGAGACGGGTTCCGCTGACCACGGCCGGGCTGTGTTCGGCGGGTGTGCCGCCGTCGAGGTGGGGGTGGGGCAGCCGGTACGTGGCCGTGAGTCGCAGCACCACGTGCTCGTCTTCGGTGAGGGTGGTCCAGACCAGGTCGCAGTCGGCGAGGTCGTGGCCTTCCTGGAACATGTCGCGCGCGGCATCCGTCTGCATCTGTTCGCGACATGCGGTGAGGTCGGCCTCGGTGAACCCGGTGACGGTGGTCTCGTAGGACTGGGCGATGTCGCTGAAGCTGATGCCGTAGGCCGAGAACACGGCGGCGAGGCGCGGCACGAGCACCTGGGTGACGCCGGCGGTGCGGGCCGCGCTGCAGGCGTTCATGGGCCCGCCACCGCCGAATGCGGCGAGCGTGGTGTGCCGGGCCGGGTCGACGAGGTGGGCAAAGCTCTCGGCCAGCCGGTCGGAGTACGTGCTCTCCATGCGCAGAAGGGCCTCGTCGAGGCTGATGCCGAGCGGTTCAGCGATGGTCTTCGTGATCACGGCGCGGGACCGGTCGGCGTCGAGGGCGAGTTCCCCGTTGAGGTACGTCGCGGGATCGAGCACACCCAGCAGCAGGTTCACATCGGTGATGGTCGCCTGGGTGCCGCCGAAGCCGAAGCAGGCAGGGCCGGGGGCGGCGCCCACGCTGTCGGGGCCCACGGTGATCAGACTGTCACGAACGGCGATGATCGAGCTGCCGCCCACACCGCAGGTGTGCACGTTGCTCATCTCATAGGAGATATCGACGCCCTGGATCGAACCGCGGCGGTCCACCGAAATGGTGGAATCGTTCACGACGCCCACGTCGGTTGTGGTTCCGCCGACGTCGATCATCAGCACGTTGCTGAGGCCGTAGGCCTCGGCGAGGGCGCGGGTGCCTTCGAGCCCGCCGCGGGGTCCAGAGGAATACGTCTTGAGGGCCACCGACTTGGCGACACGCGAGGATGCGCCGTCGTTGCGGTAGATCAGCAGCGGGTTCTTCACCTTGTAGGCGCGCAAGCGGTGCTCGGCGCTGTAGAGGAAGCGCTCGACCGTGGGGTGCAGGAAGGAGTTGAGGATTCCCGACCAGATCTGGCGCTCCCTCAGGGTGTCGGAGGCGAATTCCCGGGAGAACAGGATGGGCACCGAACCGAGCAGGTGTCGCG
>JBBQYN010000255.1:0-4064 GCA_038208655.1 Actinomycetales bacterium | reverse complement strand
GTCGGCCCCAAGGGCAGGAGCCCCGTCATCCACGCGCTGGGCTTCGACGCGTTCAACAAGGCCTTCAAGCCGAACCGCACGAACGCCGACTGGCTCTCGCGCGACGACTCCGAGGTCGACAAGTACGTGGCCGATCCGCTCTGCGGCTTCGAGTGCTCGACGACGCTGTGGATCGATCTCGTCGACGCACTCGGCGCGATCTCGGACCCGGCGAGGCAGGCGCAGGTGCCGAATGATCTACCGGTGTACGTCGTCGCGGGGAGCGAGGATCCCGTCAGCGAGAAGACGAAGGGGCTGCGGCAGCTCGTCTCCGCGTACGAGCGCGCGGGCCTGCGCGACGTCACGCAGAAGATCTACCCGGGCGCCCGCCACGAGATTTTCAACGAGACCAACCGCGACGAGATTACGGCCTTCGTCGTAGCCCCGGTGCTGTTCTCGCCGCTGCTGCACGGCGCGGTCTGGGCAGCGGTGCACCGTCTGGTGCGCTCCGACGGGGGCCTGCGGCGTATGCTCGCGGTGCTGTCCCGCCTGCCCGTTGACGAGTGCTGGCAGCAGTTCAGCGCCGCTGACCGCGAGGCGGCGCGGGCGCTGTTCCGCCGCATGCGCTCCGATGCCGGCTTCGTCAACGATCTGCACCAGGGTCGACCCGATACGGATGCCGCCCGCCGGCAGGCCCTCTCGGCCGTGCGGTGTGCCACGCTCGTCACCGCCTCCCGGCACGATCGGGGAGTCGACTTCGCCACCGCGCAGAGCTTCGCGGCGGCCATTCCCGGCGCGGTTCTCGTGGAACTCGACGCGCCGAGCCACCTGCTCTGGCTCGGCCCGGGGCAGGAGCGCCTGCGCTCGGTTGTGCGCGATTTCCTCGCCGGGGCAGCCGTGACGGGTACGCCGAGACCGTTGCGTCGGCTGCACGTCAAACCGATGCGCGGCATCCGTTACCGGACTACGCTCCCTGCACAGAGCGAGGGAGAGGCGGCAAGCGATGAGCACCGACAGTCGGACGCGGGTGATTGTGCGGGAGGGCCCGTGGGGGTTCGTGTTCCTATTGGCGTACATCGGGGCGGCCATCTACTTCGTCTCGGCGAGTGACGGCTCGTTCTGGGGCGTCGTGGTGGGACTGCTGCAGGCCATCGTCTGGCCGGCCTACGTCGTCTACGACGTGCTGCTCGCGATCGGCGCCTGAGCGCCTGCTCTACCCCCGCGAGACGACGTGAATCGCCCTCAATTTGTCACATTTTGGGGCGAAACGTGTCGTCTCGCGGGGGTTGTGGGGGCTGGAGGGGTTGTGGGGTACCCCAGGTAATACCATCAGAGGGTGCCCCCGCGTTCTCCCCTCCCGCAGCGACACGGCCTCGACGCCGCATGGGTGACCACCCCGGAACGCACCAGTCATCCGGCGTGGACCAACATGGCCGGGTGGCTCCGGGAAAAGCTCGCGGCATCCGTTGACGTGGCCGGTTTTCTGGCCGAGCAGCGCTTCGTCTACGAATCCGGCACCGTGGTCACCGACGCCGACCCGTACCAACCGCACACCTTCATCTGGTTCCACCGCGACCTGGCCGACGAAGCGCCCGTGCCGGGAACCCTGCACCTGATCCACCGCGACGACCGCCTTGTGGTGATCGACAAACCCGCCTTCCTCTCCAGCATTCCGCGCGGCCGCCACGTGCTGCAGAGTGTCGTGGTGCGGCTGCGCGCCGAACTGGGCCTGCCCGAACTGTCCCCGCTGCACCGCCTCGACCGGGTCACCTCGGGAGTGCTCGTGCTGGCCACCGAACGGCGCTGGCGCGGGGCGTACCAGTCGATGTTCCAGCGCCGAGAGTTTGGCAAAACATATCAGGCGCTCGCGCCGCTGCTGCCGGAGCTGGAGCTGCCCGTCACCGTGCGCAACCATCTTCTGACCCGGCCAGGCCAGTGGCAGGCCGAGGTGCTGCCCGGCGCCCCCGTCAACGCCGAATCGCTCATCGAGCTCGACACCGCCCTCGACGGCGACCAGGGCATCTACACGCTCACGCCGCGCACGGGCCGCACGCACCAGCTGCGACTGCACATGCTGGGGCTCGGCATTCCGATCTGCGACGACCCGCTGTACCCCGTCGTGACGGATGTCCCGGTGCACGATTTTCGCCGCCCGCTGCAACTTCTGGCCCGGTCCGTACACTTCACCGACCCGATCGACGGTGCCGAGCGACGCTTCGAGAGCGTGCGCCGGCTGCCCCTGCACGAGGAGGCCTGAGCCCACCGCGCGTACGGGTCAGTGCACCAGGGCCAGCAGCAGGGCCACCGCGACGAACAGGCTGCCGAAGGTGCGGTTCAGCACGCGCTGTCCGCGGTCGGTGTTGGTGAACCGTTGAAACGACTTCGCCGCCGCGGCGAAGAAGAACCACATCACCACGATGTCGATCAGCACGACCGTGACCGTCAGCACCAGGTACTGCTGCAGCAGCGGCTGCTCGGGCCGGATGAACTGCGGCATGAACGCGAGAAAGAACACCAGCGCCTTGGGGTTGAGCAGGTTGACCCAAAGGCCGCGGCGGAACATCGACCAGGCCGGCTCGCGGGGGAGCGGCGCGGAGCGGTCCCGGGCCGGATCGGGCTTCTGCAGAAACAGCCGGACACCGAGGAAAACCAGGTACGCGGCCCCGGCGTAGCGGATGACGTTGAACAGCACAGGGGACCCGGCCACGAGCACGCCCACCCCGAGCGCCACCACGAGTACGTGCACGACGAGTGCGGCCTGCTGGCCGAAGATTCCCCAAATCGAGCGCCGAAACCCCGCGTTGAGGGAGTTGTTCATGGTGTTGATGGCACCGGCACCGGGGGTGAAGCTGATCAGAACGCCGGCACCGACAAGGGCCAGCCAAAGGGAAAGTTGCACATGCCAGCGTAACGCGCGCCGACACGGTGCCTCTCACCGGCCGACGCGGGCAGCTCGAGGATGTCTCCGAGGCACCGGTTCGGGCTTCGAAGCAAAATTGCCCGTTCGGCAAGATCGTTCCTCGACCGCGCCGCGAGGACGCATGCTGGACTCATGGAACACAACACCGAGCATCCGCCCGTCGACCCCACCGCTGCGGAAGCCCACGGGCACGGCAATGCCGGGCGGCCCGCCGCACAGAGCCCCGAGGCGGTCAGCGCCGAATGGGACGCCCGCTACACCGGCAACGAGCGGCTCTGGAGCGGCGCCCCCAACGCCACCCTGGTCAGCGAAATCGCGGGCCTGCCCGCGGGGCGCGTGCTCGACGTGGGCTGCGGCGAGGGAGCGGATGCCATCTGGCTGGCCGAGCAGGGCTGGCAGGTCACCGCGCTCGATGTGTCCCAGGTCGCCCTCGACCGGGCGGCGACGCAGGCCGCCGACCGCGGCGTGACGATCACCTGGCTGCACGCCGGACTCGTGGAGGCGCAGCTGGCTGACAACAGTTTCGATCTGGTCACCGCGCAGTACCCCGCGCTGCCCCGCACGGACGACAACGCCGCCGAGCTGGCGCTGCTTCGCGCCGTCGCACCCGGGGGAGTGCTGCTGATCGTGCACCACCCCACCCCCACCGCAGCCGAAGCCGAGGTGCACGGCTTCCACCCCGACGACTACGTGAGCCCCGCCGGCGTCGCCGCCCTGCTGCCCGACACCTGGGTGCTTGAGGTCGACGAGACCCGGCCGCGCCACGTGGCCACCGGCGCGGGATCGCACCACACCGAAGACGTCATCGTGCGGGCACGCCGCCTCAGCTGAGGCAGCGGATGCCGCCCCGCGGTGATCCGCAGGCCGAGCGCCGGGCGGTCGCCTAGCGCCGGGGCCCGCTTCAGGCCGCGACGGGCGTTAGGCCGCGACGGGCGTCGGCCCCGGCGGGCGGCAGGCCGCGACGGGCGGCAGGCCGCGACGGGCGTCGGCCCCGGCGGGCGGCAGGCCTCAGGGTGCGTCGGGCTTGGCGGGCCTCAGGGTTCGGTGAGCTTCTCGACCGCTTCGCAGGGGCTCGCGGTCGGATCGGCCCGGTGCACGCTCGTGGCGAGGGTGCAGAGCAGGGCCGCCAGGGCCTGGGCGTCCTCGCCGGGCAGCCCGGCAAGAA
>JBBQYN010000254.1:0-4071 GCA_038208655.1 Actinomycetales bacterium | reverse complement strand
CTTTCTTCGAGGTAGCAGCTGCCGCAGAGCGACTCGTACGACACGAGCGCGCCGTCGATGGCGACCTGGTCGCCGTCGAACACGTAGACACCGTCGATCATGCGCCCGTTGAACACGGCCTTGCGCCCGCAGCGACAGATGGTCTTGAGCTCCTCGAGACTGTGCGCGACCTCGAGCAACCGCCGGCTGCCGGGAAACGCGACGGTCTGAAAGTCCGTGCGAATGCCGTACGCCAGCACGGGAACGTTCTCGAGAATCGCGATCCGAAGCAGGTCGTCGACCTGGGTCTCGGTGAGAAACTGCGCCTCGTCGAGCAGCAGCGCGCTCACGTCGCGGTGCGACGCGTCGCGGGTGGCGGCGCGGTGCTGCTGAAACAGGGCGAAGGCATCCGTCTCGGGGGCCAGCAGAAAATCGACCGCCCGGGTGACCCCGAGCCGGGAAAGGATGCCACGGTCACCCTTGGTGTCGACGGCCGGCTTGGCCAGCAGCACGTGGTGCCCGCGCTCTTCGTAGTTGTATGCCGCCTGCAGCATAGACGTGCTCTTACCGCTGTTCATCGCGCCGTAGCGAAAGTACAGTTTCGCCATAGCGACTCCCGGGTTTCAGTTCTGGCTGGGCCGCGCCATGTCGACGGTGAGGGTGAGCACATCATTGCGGTGCGCCACCCGGACCCGCCCACAGACTACCCCGAGCACCGCCCGATACGGACGCAAAATGCGGTGCACCTGCCGCGCCGTGAGCGCAAAATGCGCATCGATGCTGACCAGGTTGTGGTCGAGCCGCACGGTGAGGCTGCCCGGATCGAACCCCGGCCGTGCGCAGATCGCTGACATCAACGCCGTGACGGCGGCACGCTGCTCCGCGGTGAACTCCCCCGCGACCTGTTCCGGGTCGGCGACCGTGATTTGCGGCGTGTGGCCGCGCGCGATCAGCGCCTGCCGCTCGCGCAGCACCGCCGCGTCGAGCCAGGTGCGGTCCACGAGGGCGCCGAAAATCTGCCGCACCTCGGCGGCGAGCACGCCGGCCCGGGCAACATCCGCTTCCGTGACGGATGCCTGCTGCAGCACCCGCACAAGAAACGGCAACACGTCTTCGCCCAGCGTTCCCAGCCGATGGTCGATCACGGACTGCGCCAGGAGCTCGCGGGACTCTTCGGTGCGCAGCCGGGTGGCCCGCCGGGACACCGCCTGCCAGGCCAGCAGGGAACGCACCACCTGCCGGGAGTACGCGGCACCGGCCAGTGCGGGCGCGAGCAGCTGGGTCATCGCGACGACGGCGTAGACCCCGGCCGGAACCACGATGGAAAGGGTGTCGGCCTGCCCGATCGCGCCAACGCCCACGGCGACGGCGGCCACGGCGGCGAGCACGACGATGTCGCGCCAGGGCCGGAAAGGCGCGAGCGCCAGCAGCAGCAGGCCGATGCAGACCGGCCCGAAGTCGTCTTGCACGAGGGCGTTCTGACCCCAATACGACGCCTGCTCGAGGCTGTAGCCGAGCACCGCGAGAGCCACGATTCCGACGGCAGCGGTGCGGGATAGCGGCTCGCGGCCGGGCCGGGCTGCCACGACGAGGGTGACGGCGGCGGCGACGACGAAGAGCAGGGCGAGGGCAGCGAAGTAGCCGTCGGTGATCTGACCGCGCTGCAGGAACGTGGCCAGACCGGCATAGACGGTCACGATCGCGGCGATGCCCGGCACGATCGGCCAGGCCGCGAGACCGGCGAGCGGGTCGAGGCGTTCCTGCGTGGCGAAGGCCATCTGGGCTCGGGTGGGGCGCGGCGTGGAAGCGCGCAGCAGCGCCGGTGGCGTGGCCAGCGCGGCGGACAAGGCTCGGGAGGCGGCGGACTCGGCTGCGGCGGGCCCCGCAGCCCGGGAGGCGGGTGTCTCGCGATCCGCGCGCGGCACGGTGCTCACGAGGCGACCCGTTCCCCGGAGCGGCCGCCGGACTCGTCGCGGGCCCGGTCGGTCGCGGCCACGGGCACGGTCAGCAGCACCGAGGTGCCCGCGCCGGGGCGTGTCCAGATGACCACGGATCCGCCGAGCTGTTCGATGCGGCGCCGCACCGACTGCCTCAGCCCCAGCCGGTCACCGGCGGACTCGCTCTCGGTGAAGCCGCGGCCGGCATCCGTCACCATGATTGCGAGGCTCGGGCGTTCGTGGTCGAGCGGCATGTCGATGTGCACCTCGGCGGCGGCGATGCCGGCATGCAGAATTACGTTGACCAGGCATTGCTGCACGGCCAAGCCCAGCTCGCGGTCGGTGCCGGCATCGAGACGGCGCAGGGCGCCCGGGTCACCGGTCACGTCCACGTGCAGGTCGCGGTCGCGGCAGTGCTCCACCGCGCTGTACACGGCGCTGGCCAGCCAGATGCGTGCGCCGGCGGCGGCCGCGCGGGCATCGGCATCCGTCGCCCCGGCATCTGTCACTCCGGCATGAGTCGCCCCAGCATCAGCTGCCAAGGCATCAGCCCCGTCGACGTCAGCAGCGTCGCCGGCGTCAGGGCGCGAGTCGGCGTCGGTGCGCGAGTCGGCGTCGGTGCGGGTGCGCGCGTCGGCGTTGGTAAGCCAGTCCGTTTCGGTGAGGGTGTGCAGGGTGCCACGGATGCTGCCCAGCAGGTGCTCGGGAACCGGCCCGGCCGGCAGGTGCGCCAGCGACACCAGCGCGCTGACGGCGGTGTCATTGAGTAACGCCACGGCCCGGTGATCGAGGTCGTGGCGCAGGGTGCGGGTGGCGTCGTCTTGCACGGCCCGGTGAATCACGAGCTGGGCGGCGGCGGCACCGCGTCGGCGGGCGAAGGCGGCGAGCAGCAAAATACCGGTCAGGAGGAGATACGCGCCGATGGTGAAGAGGTCGGCGCGGTAGGGAACATCCGTCTGGGCAATCGCGGCGACCGTGGCGGCCTCGGCGATCACGAACCCGGCGGTGGCCCAAAGCACGCCGGTGAGGGTGTTGGTGCCGGCGCTGCCGCTGGCGCTCTGGCCCGCGCGGGTGCCGGCACCGCCGACCATTACGAGGGCCATCTTGGGCAGGGCCAGCAGGAACAGGTCGGACGTGGTGAACACGTCGGGGGCGCTGAGCACGGAGAGGGTGTAAAAATACGCCGCGCCGCCGCCGAGTACGAGGTAGGCGGTGGTGAGCCAGAGCGTGTGGTGGCGGGCCAGGGCCACCAGCAGGGCGGCCATTCCGAGGATCACGACCACGGCCACCCAGAGTTCGGCGGAGCGACTGATGCTGAGAATGGAGAGGGTCAGGAGCGCGCCGAAGAGGCACACGAGCCCAAACCAGTGCGCCGATCGTGCCAGGGCGCGGCTGAGTGTGGACTGGACCAAATGGCCCGGAAGGCCGAGAGTCATATTTACACCTCAGATTGAGTATGTCACCTCGTCTGTCCCCCCAGACGCCGCGGTCTCCCGGCGTCGCGGCGAGAGGCTTCGTCTACCCCCGCTGATCATGGGGCCGAGGTCAGGCCAGGCTGGCGCCGAGCAGAATCACGGCGGCGAGGAACACGACCGCGATCAGGTAATACCCCACCCAGAGTGCGGTCACGGCGAAGCCCCAACCGCGGTCCCGAGTGTGCTTGATCTGCCCGAGCGCGATGTGGCCGCAGATCACCCCGGGCACGCCACCGGCGAAGGCGAGCACGAGCGAGCCCACCGCGAGGGCGTTCGTGTGCGCGGTCTGCTTCACGACGCCGGCGGCGATCTGCTTCTGGCGCAGCAGCAGCGAGAAACTGATGCCTGCGAGCGGAATCAAAATGAGCAGAAAGCTCAATGCGATCAGAATGTGTATCGGGCCGATATTTTGCAGCAAGCGGATGCCTTTCCAGGCTCAAGGGGCTGGTGAGCCGGGAAGCAGGGTACGCACTCCACGGGCGGGAATCACCCGGGCGGGAATCACCCGGGCGGGCGGCGCTTAGGAGATGAGCGCCGCCGTGGGGTTGGTGAGGTTGAGGGCATCCGCCGTGGCAGCCAGTGATGCGGCGGCAGCCTCGGGGTTGTCGCTGAGGCGGGTGCCGTAGCTGGGGATCATGGAGCGAATCTGCGGTTTCCAGCCCTCAATGCGGTCGGGGAAG
>JBBQYN010000253.1:0-4079 GCA_038208655.1 Actinomycetales bacterium | reverse complement strand
GACGACCGTGGCATCCGTTGCGGAGGTGTTGACCAGGTGCAGGGTGGGCGCGGGGCCCGCAGCGACGCTCACCAGAAAGTCGCCCTCGAGGGCGCTGCTGGAGGCGTACCAGGCGAAGTCGCGGCCGGCGCTGCCGACGGTGGAGGCGCGCCCGGCGGCGACGACGGGCTGGTCGCTCTCGACCGACACCGCGTAGCTGCCCACGGCCAGGTCGGCGAAGGGAACCTCGGTGGCGATGCCGGGTTGCAGCACGACCTCGGTGGAGGATCCGGTGCCGGTCGCGGCGGCGTTGGTCACCCCGATTTGCACGGTGGCGACTTCGGTGCCGGTGGTCATCACACGCACCGTGGGGATCGCGTCGGGGTCGGGCGACTGCTCGGCGCCGGGGGCGATGGCCACCCGCAGGCCGGCGATGGCCTGGGTCAGGGCGGGGCCGGTGCCGGCGCCGATCAGTTCCACGCCGCCGGGTTCAATGCCACGGATGCTGCTCTGCTCGAGAGCGGCGGCCACCTGTCCTCCGGTGCTCGTGACGCGCACGATGGGCGACTGCAGGTTGGGGGCGAGGCCGGCGAGGGCGACCACGCGCTGTTCGCCGGGCTGCACGAGGATTCCGCTGGCCCCGGGCGCGTCGACGATGCCGGTTTCGCCGTAGACGGTGAGTTCGACGGTGGCCAGCACGGTGGTGGGGTTGCTCAACAGCACCAGGCTGGAGCGGCCCACGTCGGTGGATCCGCCGACCAGCCAGGAGTCGTTGGCCGGTTCCGCACACGCGGCCACGGCGAGGCCGCCGAGGGTCTCGGCGGCGGCGACCTGGGACTGACTGCCCGACACGAGCGGTGCCACGGTGGCGTCGTCGGCGACCGGCACGGTGAGCTGCTCGGGCGTTTCGGCGGGCGCGTCGGCGGTGTTGTCGACGGGGTCGATCGCGGAGGCGTCCGGGGTGATCGGCTCGTCACTGTCGCTGCGGGCCGCGAACACCGAGTCGGCGCTGCCGACGGATGTGACGGCCTGGGCCTGGCTGGAATCCTCGGCCAGGGTCAGCAACGGTCCAGGGCAGACCCGCAGCTGTTCGCTCGGGGTCGGCGACACGATGGCGGACGCCGGCGCCACCTCAAGGCTCGGCCAGGGCAGCACGATGGCGGCGCCGACCACGGTGACGGCCACGCCGAGCGCCACGAGCCCGGCCACGGCCCGGCCGCTCGCAAGGGCGATACCGCGGGTGCGGTCACGTTTGTCGCTCGCGGCCGTCGGGCGGGTGTCGTCTTCGGGAGTGGACGGGACGGCCAAACCGGCAGCGGCGGCCGGGGGCAGGGACTGCCGGTCAGCGGGCATTCTCGGGCTCCTCGGGGTCGGTCGGTGCGGCGGGCGGCGCGGCTGCATCGGGTGCGGTCTTCGCGGCCTTCGGTGCCTTCTCCGGCTTAGGCGCCTTCTCCGGCTTCGGCGCCTTCTCGGGCCGCACCTTCTCAGGCTTATCGGGCCGCACCTTCTTCGGCTTGACCCGGCCAAAGCGTTTCTTCTGCTTCACGCTGGTGCGGGCCGCACGGCGGATGGCGTCGCGGTTGGCCTGGCGCACGGCCTCACGGCCGGCTCCGGTGGGGATGGACAGCAGCACGGTACCGCCGACGACTCCGATCGCGATGAGCAGGGTGACGAAACCGAAGGTGCCACCGGCGTTGGCCGGCACGTCGGGGAAGACCACGGCATCCGTCGTCTGCTGCTGCTGCCACAGCCGACCGAACGCGGTGTCGCCGACGGTGGCGAGGGCGGCGTTGCCGTCCAGAGCCGTGGCGGTGCGCAGCTCGGTTTCGGCGGCCGCGGCGGTGACGGTGCTCGTGGTTGTGACGGTCTCATTGCCATTTTCGTCGCTGGTCACGGTGGTGCCCGCGCTTTGCAGCACCACGAAGCGCACGCCGATGTCATTCAGGGCAGCGGATGCGTCGTAGCCGCTGCGGGAGGCCAGGTTACCGGCCAGCTCGGCGAGCTGCTTCTGCTCGGCGGTCAGGGTGCGGTCGGTGCTGTGCAGGGTAGATTGCTTGTCGAGAGTGTCGCCGGTGCCGCGCAGCACGGTGACCAGCAGGCCGCCGTCGCTTTGGGGGGTGAGCTGCAGGGTGCCCACGCGGGGGTCGACCTGCGCTTCGGCGGCGACGAACGCCGGCTGGGTGCGGTCGATGCCCTCGGCCACGACGCTGGTGCCCAGGGGGATCGCGGCGGCCAGCGGCGCGGCCACCACGATCAGGGCGAGGGCGGCGGTCACGGCGGGCACGAACGCGAAGCTGCGCAGGCCGCGCACGGCGAGGACGACGCCGCCGATCAAGCCGAGCCAGTACAGGCTCAGACCCGATCCCGACCACAGGGTCACGGGTGTGGAACCGGAGAAGGCGAGCGACATCTGGGTGGCCGCGAACGCGGTGGCGAAACCCAGCAGCGCGGTGAACAGTGCCACGGTGCCGGCGCGGGAGCCGGGCAGGAACAGGGACAGCACGGCGAGTACGGCGATCGGGGCCAGCAGCACGCCGATCACGATCACCCCGCCGATCGGTCCGAGGCCGGCGAGCGTGCCCTGCCAGCCGCCGAGGTCGCCGGAGGGGAAGCCGAGCAGCAGCTGCCAGACGCTGACCGGGGTGCTGGCCACGGGCACGCCCGGGTCGGCGAGCAGGGCCAGCCAGGTGCCGCGGAGGCCCTGGTCGGCGATCAGCGGCAGGAAGATGGCCAGGGCGGGCAGCGGGATGCCAATGAACCGCATGATGCTGCGTCCGCTGAACACGCTGGTCAGCAGCCAGATGACGAGCAGTGCGGGGGCCAACGAGGGCGCGCATGCGATGACGGCCGCGAACAGCAGCGCCGCCGACGCGGACGCCGACCAGGACCGGGCCGCGGCGAACGCGGCGAAGAACAGCCACGGCAGCAGCAGGTGCACCATGATCGCGGCCGGGCGGCCCTCGGCCAGCGCGGTCAAGAAGGTCGGCGAGAAGATCCACAGGGTGGCGGCGACGGCGCGCAGCGCGCCGCGTTCCGTGAGGCGCGCGGCGGCCAGCCAGGCGCCGAGCGACGCGAGCGGCAGGGCCAGCAGGTACAGCCCCACGAGCGCGGCGGAGGTGTCCCAGAAGGTGAGCGAGCCGAGCACGGCGAGGATCGCGGTGAACGGGTCGGCGGCACCGACGAAGCCCAGCCCGATGTCACGCCAGCCGTAACCGACCTGCGCCCAGAGTTCCGCGGGGCTACCCGACAGGGGCAGCAGTCCGCCGCCGGTGAGGGTGCGGGCGCCCAGCAGCGGCGCGAACACGGCCACACCCACCACGGCCGCGGTGAGCACCGACCAGGCGCCGCCGCCGGAGACGAACCGAATTTCGGGCCGGTCGCCGCGGGCCACGTACAGCGTGGCCTCCTTGCGCAACGCGTGCCGGCGGCGCACTTCGACCGACGGCACCCGCAGTGGAGCGATCGCCGACCAGTTCAGCACCCGGTGGGCGGCGAGCTGGCGGCGGGATCGGCGCACGCGCAGTCCGTGCAGGGCCGCGCCGAACGCGGCGGAGAATTCGCCGAGGATCGCGCCGGGTTCCTTGCGCAGCAGTTGCCCGAGCGACCGGAACACGGCCAGGGGAATGAGAGAGAGCCAGTGGAACAGCAACGCCCACGCCGGCGAGTAGACCAGGCGGCGGTGCAGTTGGGCGGAGCGTTCGGCGCGAAGGCGTTTGCGGCGCAGCCTGCCGCGGGAAGACTGGTTGGGTCCGGCGATGCCGGCGCCGGCGGAGGTGACCCGGGCGGCGGCGACGACCGAGACCCGGTAGCCGGCCAAGCGCACTCGAATGCAGAAGTCGAGGGAGTCGTCGACGGTGGGCAGGGCGGGGTCGAAACCGCCCAGCTGGGCCCAGACCGTGTGGCGCACGAGCATGCCGCCGGCACCGACGGCGAGAACGTCGCTCAGGCCGTCGTGCTGACCCTGGTCGAGTTCGCTTTCCACGAGGGTCACGGTGGCCCCGAGCGGGGTGACCGATTCGCCGAAGTCGTGAACATAGTTGCCGGCGCCCCAGTCGAGCACCTTCGGGCCGGCGACGGCGACGGATGCCGCGATCTCCAGT
>JBBQYN010000252.1:0-4099 GCA_038208655.1 Actinomycetales bacterium | reverse complement strand
GCGGCTTCATCGAGGGAACCCAGGAAGCGGTCCCCCTCACCACCATCGACCGGTTGCTGTGTACCGGGGCGTTTACGCAGGTCGTCACCGACAGCGGCGGCGCGGTGCTCGATGTCGGCCGGCAGGAACGCCTCTTCACTTCGGAGCAACGCATCGCCCTGGCCATTCGAGACGGTGGCTGCATGATGCCCAACTGCAACAGGCCGCCGAGCTGGACCGAGGTACACAATATCGACGGCTTCGCCGAGGGCGGGTTGACCGACCTCGCCGACGGCATCATGTTCTGCGGGCCCGATCACCTGCGGCTGCACAACGACGGCTGGATGGTGACGCGCACCAGAACGGCGGGTGTGGATACCTACTGGCTGATTCCGCCCGAATCTGCGGACCCGTCCCGCGCCCCGATCCGGCTACGGAGCAAGTCCCCGTTGCAGCTCGGGTCGCCGTTCCAGCTGCCCCGCGCTGATCGAGCCACCCCGCGTTGATCGAGCTCGTCGAGATCACCACTGACCAACGCGAGCAATCTGCCTCACGCTGGTCGTATGGCGGTGTCGACGGGCTCGACCAACGAGATATGCTCGCTGCCTCGCGCTGGTCGTATGGCGGTCTCGGCAAGCTCGACCAACGAGCTTGGGCGGGCCCGATCGCCCGACCAACCAGCTGCGCTCGGAACCACACGCTGATCGAGCCTGCCGAGATCCCCGCTGACCAACGCGACAAAACAGCCTCGCGCTGGACGTATGGCGGTCTCGGCAAGCTCGACCAACGAGTAGGGGCGCGCTGATCGAGCCGCCCCGCGCTGGTCGTATGGCGACCCTAGCCGCGGCAACGGCGGGCGGATGTCAGGATGAGCACATGACACCCGCACAGAACTCGGCGCCTACGCAGCCGCCGCTCACTCGGGAGCTCGCGCAGCGCGTGGTCGAGCAGGTCGCCCCGAGCCTTGTCTACAACGTCAACATCATGAACGATCAGGGCGTGATCATCGGATCGGTCGATCGCGGACGGGTGGGCACTTTGCACGACGGTGCCCGACAGGCGGCCCGCGACAATCGCACCGTCAGCATCACCGCCGGGCAGGAGTCCGCCGGCACCCGCCCCGGTGTGAACATACCGCTCCGGCTCGATGGTCGGGTCGTGGGCGTCGTCGGCGTGACGGGCGACCCGGGAGTGGTGTTGCCGGTCGCACAGGTGCTGGTGCTGGCCATTCAGATGCTGGTCGTGCAGGAACAGCTGCGCGACAGCGACTCCGGACGGGAATCCCACCTGCGTGACCTGTTCACCCGGCTGTCCCAGGGGATGCTCACCGAAGACCTCCTGCTCGTCGGACTGGCCGCGGCCGGCCGCGACCTCGCAGCGCCCTGGCAACTGTCGGCCTTCGTACCCGAGACGCCGGGCGACACGGTTCCGCTGCTGCGCGCCCTGCACACCGACCGCCGGGTGGCCGCCGCCGACCTGCACGGTGCCGTGTGGGTGCTGCAGGGCACCGCGCACCGCGACATCGACGACGCCGCGACGCCCGGCCCGCACCACACCCTGCTCGGTCGTCGAGGAGCCGGGATCGCCGAACTGAGCGTGGACGCGCAGAAGATCGCCCTGTTACTGGCCCACCCGCGACTGTTCACCGCAAGAACCGGACCGCCCGCAGAGACCGATCTCGCCGACCTCACCGCACAGATCGCCGTGGCCGCACTGCCCGGCGATCTCGCCGACGACCTTGGCCGCAGCCTGCTGTCCGCGGTGAACCCGGTGTTGCGTCAGACCGCGCGGGTCTTCATCGCGCAGGACCTGTCGATCGCCCGCACGGCCGCGGCGCTCACCCTGCACCGCAATACCGTGGTCCAGCGCCTGGATCGCATTGAGGCGCTCACGACGGTCGACCTGCGGCACTTCTCGGGTGCGCTGCGCCTGCACCTGGCCTTACTCGCCGAAGCCGCGCATTATGTGCACGATGCACAAGAGAGCCTGACACATACTCCGTAATTGTGGTCACCATGCCTCTGGGAAGATGTGCACCGCTCACGTAGCCTGTAACTATGAACCATCCCGCGGCGACGACGCCGCTCACCATCGTGATAGCGCCCGACTCCTTCAAGGGCAGCCTGAGCGCAGCGGACGCCGCCGCCGCCCTCGCGGCCGGAGTTCGCGACGTGCTCGGCGCGGCACCCCAGATCACGGAGTGTCCCATGGCCGACGGCGGCGAAGGCACACTGGACGCCATCAGCCTGGTCTGGGCCGTGAGCCCCCGCCATCTCACCGTGACGGATGCCCTCGGCCGGCCGTGCAGCGCCCGCTACGCGGTCTCCGCCGACGCCCGCACCGGCCTGATCGAAGCCGCCGAAGCCAACGGCCTGCCGGCCGTGCTCGACGTCGCCCGGCAACCGCTGCGCGCTGACACCGCCGGCGTGGGCCTGATCGCCCGCGAGCTGCTCGACCAGGGCGTGCACGAAATCCTGCTGTGCATCGGCGGTTCGGCGACCACCGACGGCGGCACCGGACTGCTCACTGCCCTGGGCGCGCGGTTTCTCGACCAGAACGGCGAACCCGTGGCTCCGGGCGGCGGCGGCCTGGCCGACATCCGTTCCATCGACACCGCGGGCCTGCACGACCGGGCCAGCGACGTGACCTGGCGGGTCGCCGTCGACGTGAACAACCCGCTCATCGGCGACAACGGCGCCGCCGCCGTCTTCGGGCCGCAGAAGGGTGCCGGCCCAGCCGACATCGCGATTCTCGACGCCGGCCTGGCCAACCTCGCCCGCGTCATCGCCGCGGCCACAGGCATCGACACCCGGGCGCTGCCCGGCGCGGGCGCCGCAGGTGGCATGCCCGCCACCCTGGTGCCGCTGCTGCAGGCCAGCATGGTTCCCGGTTCCACCCTGGTCGCGGATGCCGTGGGCCTGGCCGACCGCCTGGCCGCCGCCGATCTCGTACTCACCGGCGAAGGCCGCTTCGACTCGCAGTCGCTCGGCGGCAAGGTCGTCGAGGCGGTCGCCCGGCTGGCGCCCGCCGGGTGCCCGGTCGTGGTCGTGGCCGGCAGTGTGGGCCTGGATGCGCGGCAGACCCGCGCCGCCGGCGTCACGGCGGCATTCAGCCTCGCCGACGGCCCGGCCACCCTCGACCAGCTCACCGAACACGCCGCCGAACGACTGCGCGACACCGCGGCCCAGATCGCGGCACTTTTCTTCGCCCGGTATGCCCGGCCCGCGCCGCTGACACCAGCCTCTGACGTCGCCCTCTGACCCCACCCCGCTGACCCCACCCCGCGTCATCCCCACCGCACCAACGTAAATAGAAGGACATTCTCAGTGCTGAGCATTGCCATTTTGGTAGCCCTCGTGGCCGCCATCGTCGTCGCGACGACGAAATTGAAACTCAATCCGTTCCTCGCGCTGCTGGCCGCCGCCGTCGTGGGCGGGTTCGCCTTCGGGCTGCCGGTCGACACGATCGCCCCCACCATCACCGGCGCGTTCGGTGCCACCCTTGGCAACATCGGGCTGATCATTCTGTTCGGCACGATCATCGGCGTGATCCTGGAACGCACCGGAGCCGCCATCGCCATGGCCGAGGCGCTCATCCGGGTGCTCGGCACCCGGTTCCCCACCCTCACCATGAGCATCATCGGCTTCATCGTGTCGGTTCCGGTGTTCTGCGACTCCGGGTTCGTCATTCTCAACTCCCTTAAGAAAGCCATGGCCGCCCGCGCCAAGGTCTCGCTCGTGGCGATGACCATCGCCCTGATGACCGGTCTGTACGCCACACACACCTTCGTCCCGCCCACGCCCGGCCCGCTCGCGGCCGCCGGAAACCTCGGCATCATCGACCAGCTCGGCCTGATCATCGGCTTCGGGCTCATCGCCGCAACCGTCTCGGCCGGCGCTGCACTGCTCTGGGCCAACCGGTTCCTGAAAAAAGACATCGAGCTGCTCCCCGAACCCGAGGGCGAGAATGACCTCAGCCTCGAATTCGACCAGATGCGCGAGTCCTACGGCAAGCTGCCCAACGCGTTCATGGCCTTCCTGCCCATCCTCACCCCGCTCGTGCTCATCTGCATCGCGTCGGTCGCCAAGCTTCCGGCTGCGCCGTTGGGCGACGGATGGCT
>JBBQYN010000251.1:0-4115 GCA_038208655.1 Actinomycetales bacterium | reverse complement strand
AGACGAGAGCGTGCGCAAGGCGGAGGACCCGCTGCTGGTCGCCAGGGCCGGCGCCGCCGACATTCTGGTGCTCAAGGCGCAGCCACTGGGCGGCATTCATGCGGCCCTGAAGATCATCGAGCAGACCGGCCTTCCGGTTGTGGTGTCGAGCGCGTTGGAGACATCCGTGGGCCTCTCGATGGGCGCGCACCTTGCGGCGGCCATCGCAGAGCTGCCCTACGACTGCGGACTGGGAACGGCGTCGTTGCTGGCCGCTGATGTGACGCACGCGCCCCTGCTGCCGGTGGACGGTGCCATTGACGTGCGCCGGGTCACGCCCGACGCGGACCTGCTGCAGCTGCACGCCGCCTCGGCGGAGCGCCGGCAGTGGTGGCTGGAGCGCATCGAACGCTGCTACGCCCTGCTTTGACCCGCTGATCGAGCTTGTCGAGATCGCCGCGCGTATGGCCATGGCGGTCTCGACAAGCTCGACCGGCGGGCGGTTACAGGCCCGAGTAGGAGTGCAGGCCGGTGAAGAACACGTTGACGATTCCGAAGTTGAACATCACGGCGGCGAAGCCGATGATAGCCAGCCAGGCCGAGCGCGATCCGCGCCAGCCGCGCGTCGCACGGGCGTGAATGTAGCCGGCATAGATCACCCAGATGATGAACGTCCAGACCTCTTTGGTGTCCCAGCCCCAGTACCGGCCCCAGGCCTGCTCGGCCCAGATCGACCCGGCGATGAGGGTGAAGGTCCAGAGGATGAATCCTACGATGCTGACCCGGTACGCGAGGTTCTCCAACGTCGTCGACGAGGGCAGAGTGGCTAGGAAGCGCAGCCGCATGGTGGTGCCCTCGGCAGCGAGGGTTTCTCGCCGAAACTGCAGTAGCTGGAAGGCCGACAGGGCGAAACCGATCGCGAAGAAGCCGGTGGCCAGCGACGCCACGAACACGTGAATGACCAGCCATGCGGACTGCAGCGCCGGCGGCAGCGGCGCAACTTCAACGTAGTAGTTCAGTGAGCTGATCCCCAGCAACACGAGCACCAGCCCGATGACGAAAGTGCCCAAAAAACGCAGGTCCACGCGAGTGAGTACCACGAGGAACACCGTCATGATCAGCAGGGTTCCACTGAGCGAGAACTCGTACATGTTCGCCCACGGCACGCGTTCCGCGTCGATGCCGCGGGTCACCGTGGCGACCGCGTGCAGCGCCCACGCCAGCACCGTGAGCGACAGACCCACCCGCAGTGTCGCGGCACCCCTGTAGGGCATGGCGGCGTCGTTGGCCAGGCGTGAACTGAGCCGGGTGAGGGTGAGCGTCGACCCGCCCGCCGATGCGGCCGACGCGGATGCCTCGGAGTGCGCGGCGCTACCGGCCACGGTCTCCGAGGCGTCGCGCTGGGCGGCGGCGTCCACGGCCGAGGACCGCCGA
Source organism: Actinomycetales bacterium (assembly GCA_038208655.1). Classification (GTDB taxonomy): domain Bacteria; phylum Actinomycetota; class Actinomycetes; order Actinomycetales; family Microbacteriaceae; genus Cryobacterium. The sequence goes on along the minus strand of JBBQYN010000251.1, from coordinate 2,702 downwards.
GCCAGGTCGATCGCCAGGGCGATGAAGGCCAGAGAATACACGGCCATCGCCGAGTACAGGCTGTAGATGGACAGATCGGTGAGATTCACGGTGTAAGCCTAAGTCTGATCGGGGACGGAAACGGCAGGTTTGGCCGGGTTCACAGCAGCCGCACCGGTGGGCAGCCCGGCCACATGGCGGTCGGCGATAGCGGTGACGGCGGCTTCCAGGGCGGGGTCGTCGCCGCGGGCCAGGCCCGCGTATTCCAACTGCACAGAACCGTCGGACTGCGCCGTGGCCTTCACCCAGACCCGGCGTCGCGGCACGAACAGGCTCGTGAGCAGGCCGAGCAGAATCAGCACCGCAAACGACAGCACCCAGTACACGGTGGGGTCGTGGTGCACGTCAAAGCTCGCGAAGCGCGGCACCGATTTGGAGAAGTCGTTGGCCGCGCTATCGGGAGAGTTGTCGGCGAAGGTCACCGTGCCCAGGCCGTCGGGCAGCTCGGCAGAGTCCCCCGGCATGAATTCGAGGGTCTCCACTCCGGTGTCACCGCCGGTCAGCTGCGTCATGTCGTCGGTGTTGAGCGAGTAGACGGATGTCGGCACGCCGTCGTCCAGGCCCAGGTCGCCCGTGTAGATGTTCAGCGTGAGCATCGGGTATTCCAGGTCGGGGAACGACGAGAAGTACGCCCCGGATTGCGCGGTGTCCTGGGTGGGGTAGAAGAATCCGACCATGCCGACCTGTTCGGCGAGGCCGTCGGGCACCTTCACCACACCGAGGGAGGTGAGGTTGGCGTCCTGCGGCAGGAACGGCACCGAGTCGGTGAAGACCACGTCACCCTCGGGGTTGGTCACGGTGATGGTGGGCGCGTAACCGTTGCCGAGCAGGAAGATGTCGGTGCCGCCGGTGCGCAGCGGGCTGTTGACCTTGACCTGGCCCGCTTCATCCGCTTGCCCGGGTGAACCCACGGTCACGTCAGCGGTGAAGTCGATGGGTTGACCGTAAGCCTGCAGGTTCTGCTGCTCGTAGTCGACGGTGAACTCATCCAGGGTGAGGGAGTACGGGTCGAGGGTGGTGTCGTCGAAGAACCGACCCGGGTTGAACGAGTCGTAGGCCAGCAGCGTGTTGACGAAGGTCTGCCCCTCCACGAGCACCCGCTGACCGCTGAAACCGAAACCGCCGCCGAAGCCCACGGTGATCAGAATGCCCACGAGGGCCGAGTGGAAAACCAGATTGCCCGTTTCACGCCAGTAGCCGCGTTCGGCCGAGACCGAGACGGTGCCGTTCTTGTCGAACAGGGCCGTGCGGTAACCGCTGGATTTGAGCTGGGCTCGGGCTGCGGTGATGGCGGCGCCGGCATCCGTTCCCGCCGGGGCCTGCCGGGTGGTGAACCCGGCGAGGCGGCCGAGGCGGGCCGGGGTGGCCGGCGGCGCGGCGCGCAGGGCGATGAGATGGTGCTTGGTGCGCGGAATGACGCAACCGATGAGCGAGATGAACAGCAGCAGGTAGATCGCCGAGAACCACGCGGAGCTGTACACATCGAAGGCCTGCAGGTTGTCGAGCACCGGCGCGAGGTCGGGGTGGTCGGCGAAGTACTGGGTGACGCCGTTCGGGTCGGAGCTGCGCTGGGGCACGAGGGAACCGGGAACCGCGGCGATGGCCAGCAGCAGCAGCAGAAACAGCGCGGTGCGCATACTCGTGATCTGGCGCCACAGGAAGCGCAGCAGTTCGGTGAAGCCCAGCTTGGGTTGCACGATGCCCGTGCCGGGCCCGGTGGCCGCCGGTTCGGCGGGACGAGAATCAAAATGGTCAGATGGCCGGGACAAAGCTGCCAATCACCCCTTGCAGGTCGAGGAGCCAGACATTCCAGATGCCGGTCACCATGAGCACACCGATGACGATGAGGAGCACGCCGCCAAAGAGGTTGATCGCCCGAATGTGCTTCTTGAGAAACTGTACTGTGCCGGTCGCCCAGTTGAAGCCGAGCGCGATCAGCAGGAAGGGAATACCCAGCCCCAGCGAGTAGAACAGGGCGAGCAGGCCGCCGTACCAGGGTGAGCCGGAGGTCAGGGCGAGGGAGTTGATCGCGGTGAGGGTGGGGCCGATGCACGGCGTCCAGCCCACGGCGAAGACTGCGCCGAGCACGGGAGCGCCGGCCAGGCCCATCTTGGGGCGCCACTGGGTTCTGATGGTGCGCTGCAGCACACCGAACTGGCCCACGAAGACCAGGCCGAGCAGAATCACCACGATGCCGGCGAGTCGGGTGACCAGGTCACGGTACTGATTGAGCCAGAACCCGGCCGCGCCGAACACGATGCCGGTGAGCACAAAGACCAGGGTGAAGCCGAGCACGAACAATCCCACGCCGGCGAGCAGACGGTTGCGGCCGCGGCGGTCGTGCCGGGCGGCGTTGGTCTTGCCGTCGGTGAACCCGCCGATGTAGGCGAGGTAGCCGGGCACGAGGGGCAGAATGCAGGGCGAGGCGAAGGAGACCAGGCCGGCGAGCACGGCGATGGGAATGGCGAAGTACAGTTCGCCGCTGAAGACGATTTCGCCGAAGGGGTTGTCCACGCCTAGTTGCCCTCGGCGATCGTGTCGGCGATCAGGGTTTCCAGAATGGATGCTTCGAGCACTTGACCGAGAATGCGGGCGGCGACCCGGCCCTCCTGGTCGAGAACCAGCGTGGTCGGAACGGCGTTCGGGGGGATGCTGCCGCTGAA
>JBBQYN010000250.1:0-4121 GCA_038208655.1 Actinomycetales bacterium | reverse complement strand
GTGGCCGGGATGAGGGACTTGCACAGCAGCAACACGCCGGCCGTGGCGAGCACCGGACCGGAGGTCTTCAGGGTGATCTGCATGCCGGTCGCAAAGATCAGCAGTCCGATGAGGGGAAGTGCGCTGGCCTGGAAAAGTGCGGTGGTGAAGTTACCCAGGCCGAGAAACCCGGGGAAGAATGTGCCGACGACCGAGCCCAGAATGAGCGGGATGAGCATCAGCCCACCGGGAATGCGGTTCATGCCGTCGAAGAAGGGAACTCGGCTGACGATTGTGGATTCGGCTACCATGGCGAATCTCCTTAGCTAGGGGCGGCGATGCCCGCGAGGTATTGTGTACGTACACAATGTACCTACTCTAACGCGCTGGCGGTCCGTGTCAAGGATTCGCCTCCGCGCCCGGCGCGCGCTGGGCGCAGGTTTGTGACGCGGGCGCAGTTTAGATACTGCGCCCGGGTATTAAACCTGCGCCGCAGCATCCGGGTGGATCGGCTGGCGCACCGGGACCGGTGCCCGGCGGGTCAGGCCTGCACCGACCACCATTCGTTGATCTCGGCCAGGAGCGGTGCCCGCTGGGCGTCGGTCAGGAACGCGGCGTTCACGCCGTTACGGGCGAGGGTGGCGAGTTCTCCGGCACCGAACCGGAATGTCTCCTGCAAGGCGGCAAAGTTGTCTTCAATGTAGCCACCGAAGTAGGCCGGGTAGTCGGAGTTGATGGTCACGGCCAGTCCCGCGGCCAGCATAGCGGGCAGCGGGTGGTCTTCAAGGCGGTCGACGACGCGCAGGCGCACGTTCGAGAACGGACACACGGTCAGCGGAATCTGCTTGCTCACCAGGTGTTCCACGAGCGCGGGGTCTTCCAGGCTACGAATGCCGTGGTCGATGCGCGAGACGCCGAGCAGGTTCAGGGCCTGCCAGACATACTCCGGCGGCCCTTCTTCGCCGGCGTGTGCCACGCATTCGAGGCCGTTTGCCCGGGCGAGCTCGAAGACGTCGACAAAATCAACCGGCGGATGCCCCACCTCGGCCGAGTCCAGTCCGATACCGATGATCGGCGCCTCCGCCTCAATCAGCTCGTGCAGCATCGCAAGAGCCTCGGCGGCGGGCTGGTCGCGCAGGAACGCCACCAGCAGCGACGAGGTGATGCCGAACTCGGTCTCGCTCTGCGCGAGCACGTCGGCCACGCCGTTCACGCAGGTCGACAGGGCCACGCCGCGCGAGGTGTGCGCCTGCGGGTCGAGGAAGATCTCGACGTGGCGCACGCCGGCATCCGCTGCCCGGCGTAGGTAGGCGCGGGTGAGGTCGGCGAAGTCGGCCTCGGTCTGCAGCACCGCCATGTTGGCGTAATACAGGTTGAGAAAGGATTGCAGGTCGGTGAACTCGTACTGCCGCCGCAACTCGTCGATATCGGCGTAGGGCAGCTCGATGCCGTTGCGGGCGGCGAGCTCGAGAATCAGCTCGGGTTCGAGGGTGCCCTCGATGTGCAGGTGCAGTTCGACCTTGGGCAGGGTCTTGATCATGGCAGGCCTTTCAGTGGGTGACGCTCTGCCTACGACACTACGCATGCCGCCCGCACGTCTGCCCCACCGCCGCCGGGGGCGGCCGGCGGGAGAAACCGCCCGCCGCGTCTTTCCCGCCGCACGAAAAAGGGCGGGTCAGTTGCGGTAGTCGTCGGGTTGCGGCTCGGTAGTCACCGGCACGGGTGCCCGAACCGGAACGTGCAGCCCGAGCACACGAGCGTATGCCTGCACCAGTATGGGGGTCTGCTGTTCCCAGCACAGCTCATCACGAAACCGCTGCTCACCGAATTGCCCCATCTGGCGGGCGAGGTCGGGATCGAGCAACACCGTCGAGAGTTTCTCCGCGAGCGACCCCGAATCGTTGGCCTGCGCGTAGAGCGAGGCCTGCTGCGCGGAGAAACGCCCCTCGGTCACGTCGAACTGCACGATCGGCTTGCCCAGCGCCATGTACTCCATGATCTTGTTCATCGTGGACTTGTCGTTTAGCTCGTTCACCTCGTCGGGGTTCACGCACACGTCGGAGTTCGAGAGCACGCTGCGCAGGTCCTCGTCGGACAACCGCCCGAGAAAGGACACGTGCTCGGTCAGGAGCATGCGGGCGGAGAGCTGCTTGAGCCGGTCGACATCCGTTCCCGAACCCACCAGGCAGAACTGCACGTCAAGTTTGTGCTCATGAACCATGATGCGGGCGGCCTCGAGCAGGTACTCAATGCCCTCCTGCTTTCCGATCACGCCCACATAACCCACGGTGTATGCACGACCGTTGCTCCATTCCGTGCTCGGCATGGCTTTCTTGATCCATTCCTGCCGCGGACCGGATCGCACCACCGACACCTGGGCGCGGCTTTTGCCGCCGCGACGCAGCGCCACAGCCCGGTAGCTCTCATTGGTGGCGATCACGTGGTGCGCCGCGCGGTATGCACACCATTCCCAGCTTTGCGCCAGCGCCACGAACAGCCCGCCGAAGCGCATCTTCTTGGCGACGACGAGTTCGGGGCCCAGATCGTGCTGGTCGAAGATGAGCCGGCTGCGGGAGATCAGCCGGTACGGCCACGCCACCGCGAAGAGCAGGTCGGGCGGGTTGCAGTACTGAATCACGTCGAAGCGTTTCTCGCGGTGCAGCCCGGCGAGGGCCCGGCCCATACGCCACAGCGACTGCCCGTATTCGCGCACGTACCCGATCACGCCGCTGGCCTCGTAGACGCCCGGGTAACGCACCACGTCGATGCCGTCGATACTGAACCGGCCGGCCGCGAAATCGGGTGTTCCCGGGCACACCACCGAAACGGATGCCCCGGCGTCGCGCAGCGCCAATGCCTCCTGCCAGACGCGCCGGTCAAAAGGCACGGGCAGGTTCTGCACCAAGATCACGAGGCGTTTCCCGGCCAGGGGGCCGGTGGCCGGTCGGCCCAGCCGTTCGGGCTTACGGTCTCCCCGAGCGTCGGCGCGCCGACCGGTCACCACGTGAGCCCCCGGTAGGTCGCCGCGGTCGCCACGCCGCGCACCGCACCGGTGAGGTCGAGCACGTCCTGGCCGGCGCGCAGGTCGGCGATGATCGCCCCGAAGCGGCGGTTACCTTGGGCCACCACAATGAGGTCGGCGTCCCCGGCGGCCTCGTCAGGGTCGCCCACGAGCAGGTCGATCAGGTGCGGCAACCGACTGAGCACGTAATCCCGGTTGGCACCGATGATCTTGTCCAGCTGAATCTGCTCATCATAGATTTTGATCTCGTATCCGCGCCCGATCAAAGATTCCACCATGGGTACCGCGGGGCTTTCACGCAGATCGTCGGTGTCGGCTTTGAAGGCCAGGCCGAGCACCAGAATCTTGCGCGGGGAGATCATCTCGATCTCCCTCAAGGCGAAGGCCAGGTGTTCCTCATTGCTGGGCAGCAGGGCCTCCAGAACGGGGATGCGCACCCCCTGCGAGCGGGCCCGATAGGTGAATGTGCGCACGTCCTTAGGCAGGCAGGACCCGCCGAACGCGAAACCGGGGGTGAGGTAGCGGTCGGAGATGTTGAGCTTACGGTCGCTCTTGAAGATCTCCATCACGGCGTGGCTGTCCACACCGGTCGCCGCGCAGGCCCGCCCGATCTCGTTGGCAAACGCCACCTTGAGGGCATGCCAGGCGTTGGAGGCGAACTTGACCGATTCCGCGACCTCGGGGGTGGTCACCACTGGCTCCAGTGTGAATGAGGAGAAGAGCTCTCGCAGCGCGAGCGTGGACCGTTCGTCGTCGGAGCCGATCACGACCTTTTCGGGTTTAGTGAAGTCGGCCACCGCGGTGCCTTCCCGCAGAAACTCCGGCGAGAAGCACAGTCCGAAGTCGTGGCCGGCTCGTTTGCCGGATGCCCGCTCCAGCGCCGGTTGGATGTGCGTGCGCAGGGTGCCGGGCGGCACTGTCGAGGTGACCACGATGATCTTGAACGAATCTGTGGTCGTGAGCAGCGCAGCGATGTCATCGGTGACGGAGTTGATCGCGTCCAGGCGCACATCTCCATTGTGCCCGGTGGGAGTTCCCACCGAGATGATAATTGCCTCACTGTCGGGCCAGGCTTCGGACAGGATCGTGGTGGCCATCAGGGTGCCGGCGCCCACGGCAG
>JBBQYN010000249.1:0-4180 GCA_038208655.1 Actinomycetales bacterium | reverse complement strand
CGGAAGCGCAGGCGGCGGCATCCGTCACGTCGGTCAGCACGAGCGGAGGCAGCGGCGAAATCACGGTCATTTCCCCATTGTTGCGCATAGATTGACATTTGTCGATGAACTGATCTAGCGTAGGCATCGACAACGATCGATATAGGGCTGATCCGCCCGATACCAGACGGAGATCCGTGAGCACTACCCCCGTTACACCGGCCCGACTCGGCGCCATCGACAAACTTCTTCCGGTCTGGATTCTCGCCGCCATGGGCCTGGGCCTGCTGCTGGCCGTCTACGTGCCCGTGATCGGCGAACTGCTGCACGCCTTCACGATCGGGTCGGTGAGCGTGCCGATCGCCCTGGGCCTGCTCATCATGATGTACCCGGTGCTGGCCAAGGTGCGCTACTCCGACGCGAAGGCCGTGGCGAGCGACAAGAAACTGTTGGTGACATCGCTCGTACTGAACTGGCTCGTGGGCCCGGCGCTGATGTTTGCGCTGGCCTGGCTGATGCTGCCCGACCTGCCCGAATACCGCACCGGCCTGATCATCGTGGGCCTGGCCCGCTGCATCGCCATGGTGCTCATCTGGAACGACCTCGCCTGCGGCGACCGTGAAGCCGCCGCGTTCCTGGTAGCCGTCAACTCGGTCTTCCAGGTCATCGCGTTCGGCGCGCTGGGCTGGTTCTACCTGCAGGTGCTGCCGAGCTGGCTCGGCCTGCCCACCACGAGCGCCGAATTCTCCATCTGGGCCATCACCGCGAGCGTGCTGGTGTTCCTCGGCATCCCCCTGCTGGCCGGGTACCTGTCCCGCCGCATCGGTGAAGCCACCAAGGGCCGCGACTGGTACGAAGCCACGTTCCTGCCCGTGGTCGGCCCGTTCGCCCTCTGGGGCCTGCTCGTGACCATCGTCATGCTCTTCGCCCTGCAGGGCCAGCAGGTCATCGCCAACCCCGGCGACGTCGCCCGCATCGCGCTGCCCATGCTGATCTACTTCATCCTGATGTTCCTCGTGAGCTTCTTGGCCGGGCGGATGCTGCGCATGACGTATGAGCGCACCACCACCCTGGCCTTCACGGCCGCGGGCAACAACTTCGAACTGGCCATTGCGGTCTCCGTCGGCACGTTCGGCGCCCTCAGCGGCCAGGCCCTCACCGGCATCGTCGGCCCGCTCATTGAAGTTCCCGCGCTCGTCGCCCTGGTCTACGTGGCGCTGTGGCTCAAGCCCCGGCTGTTCCCCGAATCGACACTTTCCTCGCCTACACTGCCCGAAGCATCCCTCACCCCGAAAACGTCACAAAGGATCTCGTCATGACCGTCACCACCGCCAGGCCCAGCGTGCTCTTCGTCTGCGTGCACAACGCCGGCCGCTCCCAGATGGCCGCCGGCTACCTCACCGCCCTGTCGGAGGGCCGCATCGAGGTGCTCTCCGCGGGGTCCGAGCCCAAGGACCAGATCAACCCCGTCGCCATCGCGGCCATGGCCGAAGACGGCATCGACATCGCCCACAACGTGCCCAAGATCCTCACGACCGAGGCCGTGAAGCACTCCGACGTGGTCATCACCATGGGCTGCGGCGACGCCTGCCCGATCTTCCCCGGCAAGCGTTACGAAGACTGGGAGCTGGCCGACCCGGCCGGTCAGGGCATCGAGTCGGTGCGCCCCATCCGCGACGACATCAAGGCCCGCATCCTGGTGCTGCTGGCCGAGCTCCTCCCGGCCCAGGTCTAGACACCGTGTCCGACTTCAGCACCAGCCGCGGGCTTCCCGGGCTGTCTTTTCCTGAAGAGTCTCTCAAGCGCCTCGCCGGCGACCTCGCCGCGCGCTTTCACGGCGTCTTCGCGGCGGAAACAGTGCAGCGCTACGTGCTGGAGTCCTACACGGCGCTGCTGCGCACGGCGAGCGTGAAAGCACACCTCACCAGCCGTACGGCGCATTTCGCCGCCGACCGTCTCACCGCGCTGGCCCAGGCCACCGGGGCGCTCGCATCCCCGGTGCCCGAGGTGTTGTTCGTCTGCGTTCAGAACGCCGGACGCTCACAGATGGCCGCGGTCTTCACCAACGCCCTCTCCCGCGGCGGCGTGCACGTGCGCTCGGCCGGGTCGATGCCCTCCGCCCAGCTGAACCCTGCCGTCGTGCAGGCCATGTCGGAGCTCGGCCTCTCAATGGAGGAGTCCTTCCCGAAGCCGCTCACCGACGACGTGGTTCAGGCCGCCGACGTGGTGGTCACCATGGGGTGCGGCGACGCCTGCCCCATCTACCCGGGCAAACGCTACGTGGACTGGGACCTCACCGATCCGGGCGACCTGCCACTGGAAGAAGTGCGTCGCATCCGTGACCAGATTCGCGACAACGTGACCGGCATGCTCGAGGGCCTCGGCGTTCCCACCGTCACCCTCGACGCGGGCGCCCAGCCGAACCCGGCCGCATGATGTCGGCCGGCCAGATGCTGACCCTGTCGGTGCCGCCCCGGCGCACCGACGACACGCCCGCGCTGGCCGGCCTGCCCGTGGCCATCATCGGTGCCGGACCGGTGGGCCTCGCGGGTGCCGCGCAGCTGCTCGAACGCGGCATCGAGAGCGTGATTCTCGAAGCCGGCGACCAGGCCGGCACCGCGATCGCCCGCTGGAGCCACACCCAACTGTTCTCACCGTGGCGCTACGCCATCGATGCGGCCTCCGTGCGCCTGCTCGAAAACAGCACCGCCGGGTGGACCACCCCCGACCTCGAGGCCCTTCCCACCGGTGCCGACCTGCTGGAGCGGTACGTGCTGCCGCTGGCCGAGGTGCTCGGCAGCCGGGTGCGCTACGGCCGCCGGGTGAGCGACGTCAGCCGCCGGGGCCTCGACCGCACCCGCTCCGCCAACCGGGCGGCCAGCCCGTTCCTGCTGCGTGTGCAGACGGATGCCGGCAGCCACGACGTGCTCGCCCGTGCCGTCATCGACACCTCGGGAACGTACACCACGCCCAACGCCCTCACCGCGTCGGGCCTCGATCCCGAGCACCTCGCCGAGGTGACGGAGCACATCGTTCCGGCGCTGCCCGATGTGCTCGGAGCCGACCGGCATCGTTTCGCCGGTCGCCACACTCTCGTCGTGGGTGCCGGTCATTCGGCTGCGAACACCCTGCTCGCGCTGGCAGAACTGGCCGACACCGCGCCCGGCACCCGGGTGAGCTGGCTGATTCGCGCCGAGACGCCCATGCGGGTCTACGGAGCGGATGCCGACGAGCTGGCCGGTCGGGCATCGCTCGGCGCCCGGGTGCATGCGCTCGTCACCGACGGCCGCGTCACCCTGCTCAGCCGATTCGAGATCGATGACGTACTGCCCGGCGAGACACCCGAGGCGCCGGTTCGCGTCACGGGTCTGCAGGCCGGAAGGCCGGCATCCGTCGAGGTCGACGTCATCGTCACGGCCACCGGGTTTCGCCCCGACCTCACCCTGCTGCGGGAGATTCGACTCTCCCTCGACGACATCGTGGAAGCGCCGCAGGCCCTGGCGCCGCTGATCGACCCGAACCTGCACAGCTGCGGCACGGTGCCCGCGCACGGCGTGGACGTGCTCACGCACCCGGAGCCGAACTTCTACATCGCGGGAATGAAAAGCTTCGGCCGCGCCCCCACGTTTCTGCTGGCCACCGGGTACGAGCAGGTGCGGTCCATTGCCGATGAACTGCACGGCGACCGTGCTGCCGCGCGACTGGTGCAGCTGGTGCTTCCCGAGACCGGGGTCTGTTGCACGACCCCGCCCGCGGCATCCGTCGCCCCGGTCCCGGCCCCCGCCGAGCACGGCACCTGCTGCGCTTAGGCCAGGGTCAGGAACAGTTTTTCGAGTTCGTCCACCGTGAGGGAGTCGGCCTTGTCGGGGTTTTCCAGGCAGTCGCGCATGGCGGTGGACACGATTACGAACCCGGCCCGGTCGAGGGCGCTCGACACGGCGGCGAGCTGCGTCACGACGTCTTTGCAGTTGCCGCCGTTCTCGACCGCGGTGATCACCGCGTTGAGCTGACCCTGCGCCCGCTTGAGGCGGTTCAAAATCTTCTTCTGCTCCGTGGCCGGGGCGGGTGCGCCAGCCGGTGCCGCCACATTCAGCTCAGTTGTCACTCGGTCCACCTTCTGCGGTGTGTTTGTCGATGATACGCGCTGGTCGATCACGACGCGGCGCCGTGTTCCACGGCGAACCCGGCCTGCTCCCAGGCC
>JBBQYN010000248.1:0-4186 GCA_038208655.1 Actinomycetales bacterium | reverse complement strand
CGGCTGGCCGGCCTTGCTGGTGAGCAGGTCACCCACGGTGTGCCCGGCCGGGGCGTTGGTGAAACCGTAGCTGCGCATCCAGCCGTCGTTGAAGATCTTACCGAGGTAGCCGCGGCCGCCGTCGGGCAGCAGCACCACCACGGTGTCGTCGGGGCCGAGGGTCGCGGCCAGGCGCAGCGCGGCGACCACGGCCATGCCGCTGGAGCCACCCACCAGAATGCCCTCTTCGAGGGCGAGGCGGCGGGTCATCGCGAAGCTGTCGGCATCGCTCACCGCGATCACCTCGTGCACCACGGCGGGATCGTAGGCGCCGGGCCAGAAGTCTTCGCCGACGCCCTCCACCAGGTAAGGCCGGCCGGTGCCGCCGGAGTAGACCGAGCCTTCCGGGTCGGCCCCCACGATGCGCACGGTGTCCTTGGAGACCTCGCGCAGGTAGCGGCCGGTGCCGGTGATGGTTCCACCGGTGCCGACGCCCGCCACGAAGTGCGTCACGGTGCCGTCGGTGTCGCGCCAGATCTCGGGGCCGGTGCTCTCGTAGTGGCTGAGGGGACCGTTGGGGTTGAAGTACTGGTTGGGCTTGAACGCGCCCGGAATCTCGCGCGCCAACCGGTCAGACACGCTGTAGTAGCTCTCGGGGTCGTCGGGGGCGACGGATGTCGGTGTCACGACGATCTCGGCGCCGTACGCTGTGAGCACATTGCGTTTGTCTTCGCCCACCTTGTCGGGCAGCACGAACACGCACTTGTAGCCGCGCTGCTGGGCGACCAGGGCCAGCCCCACGCCGGTGTTACCCGAGGTGGGCTCGACGATCGTGCCGCCCGGCTTGAGTAGCCCATCGCGCTCGGCGGCGTCGATGATGCGCACCGCGATGCGGTCTTTCGCCGACCCTCCGGGGTTCAGGTACTCCAGCTTCACCAGCACGGTGGCGGTCAGGCCCGCGGTGACCTTGTGCAATGTGACCAGCGGGGTGTCGCCGATGAGGTCCAGAATGGTATCGGCAATCTTCATCGGCGGTTGTCCCCAGGTTCCTCGAGTCGCGGCTGGCCCGGCGGGTCCGGGGCCTGCAACTGCGTTAACACTAGCCCGGCAGCGTCGGCGCGGCTCGGTCGCCGCTGGACTGAGAAACTGCTGGGACCCCTCGCTCAGGGGTTACACCGGCCACGCTGATACGTTCGAATAGTTTCTGCACACTTATGAGAGGCCCCCCGTGACCCCGAACCCCGGCTCGCCCGTGAACAAAGCCAGCGTCAAGGAGCAGCGCGCCGCCCAGCGTGCCAAGAAGCTCGAGGATTACCACCGCGCCCAGAAGAAATCCAAGCGCAACCGCCGCATCGGCATCATCGCCGGGTCGGTCGCCGCCGCCGCAGTGGTCGGGCTGGTCATCACGACGATCGTGCTCACCCCACAGGCGGCCAATTACGCCGGCAACGGAACCGGTGACGGGTCCTCCATCGAGGGCGTCGAGCTCTTCGAGAACGGCGCCAACCACGTGGAGACCCCGGTCAGTTACGCGCAGACCCCGCCGGTCGGTGGCGAGCACTCGGGTACCTGGCTGAACTGCGGCGTCTACACCGAGCCCGTTCCCAACGAGAACGCCGTGCACTCCCTCGAGCACGGTGCGCTCTGGGTGACGTACGACCCGAGCATCAGCACGGCCGAGCTCGACGCCATCAAAGAGCAGCTGCCGTCCACCTACGTGGTGCTGTCCCCGTTCGCGGATCTGCCCGCGCCCATCGTGATCAGCGGCTGGAACAGCCAGGTTCAGCTTGAGGAAGCCTCCGACCCGCGCTTCGCCGCGTTCTTCGAGGAGTTCTGGAAGAGCGCCAACGCGCCCGAGCCCGGCGCGCCCTGCACTGGCGCCCTCGACGCTCCCGGCAAGGCCTAACCCGCCGCATGAGCAGAACGGATGCCGCGCCGGCGCCCTCTGAGTCGTCCCCCCTGCCGCTTCACAAGAAGTCGGTCGGCCGGGGAACGGTTCTGATTGCGCTGCTGCTGACGGCCCTCATCGTGGGCACCGCCGCGTACTCCGTGGGGCGTCTGAGTACGCTCGCCGACGCCCCGCCCGGCACGACCAGCGCCGAGGCCGGGTTCTCCCGCGACATGCAGGTGCACCACGACCAGGGCGTGGAGCTGTCGCTGATCGTGCGCGACCGCACCGATGACGAGGCCACCCGGCTGCTCGCCTATGACATCACCCGCACGCAGGGGCAGCAGTCCGGGCAGATGTACGCGTGGCTGGTGCTCTGGGGCCTTCCGCAGGTCAGCTCCGAACCGTCGATGACGTGGATGACGCGCGCCGGCTCAGGCAGTGACGGTCACGAGCACGGCGCCGACCACGTGGCGGGTGAGCCGATGCCGGGGCTGGCCACGAGCGAGCAGATCGCCGAGCTCACCGCAGTGACGGGTGTCGCCGCGGAGCGGGAGTTTCTCACGCTTATGATCGCGCACCATCAGGGCGCGGTCGACATGGCCGAGGCCCTGCTGGACCGCAGCGACAACACCACCGTGCGCACCTTTGCGACCGCCGTGGTGCAGAGCCAGGAATCCGAGATCAGGCTGATGACTCGCATGCTCGAGGAACGCTCCTAACCACCCGCAGCCAGTGGTTCGTTCAGCCGAGGGTGGGGGCGGTCGTGATCTGCCGGGCGTACAGGCTCGCGTAGACACCGTCCGCGGCCAGCAGCTCACGGTGCGTGCCACGCTCTACGAGAGCGCCGCCGTCCACCACGAAGATCACGTCGGCATCCACCACCGTTGACAAACGGTGCGCGATCGCGATCGTGGTGCGACCGTGGCTGGCCGTGTCGAGCGCGGCCTGAACGACGTTCTCCGAGATGGAGTCGAGCGCGCTCGTGGCCTCGTCGAGAATCAGCACCGGGGGGTCTTTCAGCAGTACCCGGGCGATGGCGATGCGTTGCTTCTCACCGCCGGAGAGTCGGTAACCGCGCTCCCCCACCATGGTGTCGTACCCCTCGGGGAAGGAGGCGATGGTGGCATGGATGTTGGCGGCGCGCGCGGCGGCCTCGAGTTCGGCATCCGTCGCCCCGGGCTTGGCGTAGCGGAGGTTCTCGGCGATCGTGGCGTGGAAGAGGTACGTCTCCTGGCTTACGATGCCGATCTGCGACACCAGGGATTGCTGGTCGAGGTCGCGCACGTCGACGTCAGCGAAGAGCACCCGGCCGGCGCTCACCTCGTAGAAGCGTGGGATCAGGTACGAGACGGTGGTCTTGCCGGCGCCGGACGGGCCGACGAACGCCGCGAACTGTCCGGGCTCGATGGTGAAGGAGACCCGGTCGAGGGTGGGTCGGCTCGCATCGTCCGCGTCGGGATAGGCGAAACTCACCCCGTCGAAGGCCACCCGGCCGCGGGCGGGGCCGTCGGGAACCTGGCGGGCCTCGGCCGTGTCGCTGATGGCGGGTTTCAGGTCGAGGTACTCGAAGATGCGGGCGAACAGCGCGCTGGAGGTCTGAAGGTCGAGGGTCACCCGCATCAGCCCGAGCAGGGGGAAGATCAGCCGGGCCTGCACGGTGGTGAACGCCACGATCGTGCCGGGCGTCACGTCCGTCGTGCCGTTGAACATCAGCACGCCGGCGACGAGGTACACGATCGCCGGGATGCTCGAGAGAAAAATGCTGACGGTGGCGAAGAACCACTGCCCGCTCATCTGCTGGCTCACCTGCAGGCGTACCTGGTTCGCGTTCTCGCCGGCGTAGCGGTCGATCTCATTCTGCTGCCGCGTGAAACTCTTCGAGAGCAGAATGCCCGACACGCTCAGGGTCTCCTGGGTGATCGCGGTCATGTCGGAGAGGGATTCCTGGGTGCGCCCGGCGATGCGGGCGCGCACCTGGCCGACCCGGCGCTGCGCGAACACCAGGATGGGCATCAAGACGAGGGCCACGATGGTGAGCTGCCAGTTCAGCAGCAGCATCGCCACGAACGCGGCGATCACGGTGACGGTGTTGCCGAGCACACTCGAAATGGTGTTGGTGAGCACGGTGGCGACCCCGCCGACGTCGTTCTGCAGGCGCGATTGGATCACGCCCGTTTTGGTCTTGGTGAAGAAGTTCAGCTCCATGGCCTGCAGGTGCGTGAACAGGCGCACCCGCAGGGCCCCCATCACCGAGTTGCCCACCGTGGCGGTGAGCCAGGTCTGCCAGACCCCGAGCAGCGCCGAGAGCAGGTACAC
>JBBQYN010000247.1:0-4227 GCA_038208655.1 Actinomycetales bacterium | reverse complement strand
GAGCACGAGCGTCGCTGCGGCTACCGGCACGAGTTCAGCCACAGGTATGGCTGCGACCGCGAGTACGATTTCGGCCATGGGTACCGCCGCCATCGCCGTGGCCGCACCCGCGGTGGCGTCCCTGCCACACGGGATGCGCAGCGGAATACTCGACTGCGCTCTGATGGCCATCACCTGCGTGCTCCTACTGACCCTCGTCGCGGGGATGCTCCTCTTTCGGCTCCCGACCCTCGCCCCGCAGCTGCGGCACACCGTCGGCCGCGGCCTCGCCATCGTGCGCACCGTCGCCGCCCCCGCTCTGACTCCCAGCCTCACCCTGCTCTCCATCAGTCGCGTTTAGACCGTGATGCCGCTCACGCTGTCCGTTCGGGCAGCGAGGCCTCGCCGTGCCCACGGCATCCCGGTTCTATTGTGACGATGAATGGATGAATAAATGATTTCTGCACGCACCCCCCTGCTGCTCGCCGCGGCCCTCGTGGCGACTCTCGCCCTCGCTTCCTGCGCTGGCACCGCCACCACGGACACCGCCGCCTCGTCGGACGCAGCGGCGTTCAACGACGCCGATGTGACGTTCGCCCAGATGATGATCCCGCACCACGAACAGGCCGTAGAAATGAGCGATGACCTGCTCGCTAAAGACGGCATCGACCCGGCTGTGGTGACCCTGGCCACCGAGATCAAGGCCGCTCAGGAACCGGAAATCACTCAGCTGAAAGACTGGCTGACCGAATGGAATGCCGACGAGAATTCGATGTCGGGTATGGGCGACGGCTCAGACGGAATGATGAGCGCCGACGACATGACGGCGCTTCAGGATGCGTCGGGCTCCGCGGCCAGCGAGTTGTTTCTCGAGCAGATGACCGCACACCACGAGGGCGCCGTGGCCATGGCGCAGATCGAGGTCGACAACGGCAGCAACGCGGATGCTCAGGCTCTGGCCGCGAACATCATTGCCACACAAACGGCTGAAATCGCCGTCATGGCTGATCTGCTCCAAACCCGGTAGTCCGTTTCCCCGCTAGGCCACCCGAACCCTGGTGGCCTCGCGCGGGGTGTCGAGAACCGGCACCTGCAGCCCCGACAAACTTCACCAGCGAGGAACCCACTTTTGCATTATCCGCACTCTGCATCACCTCCCTCAGCTGAGCTGCGGCGGCCCCGCACCCATGCATAGCACCGGCCACGTGGCCACGGCACCCGTCGACTCGGCCGACGCGCCCGTCTTGTCTCGGCGAGACATTCGGGCCATGGAAAACCACCGGGGTCGTGGACGGGTGCATGCCGCCGCTCCTCTGCGACGACCGAAACCGGCCGTGACGCGTCGGCAGGCACTGTCATCAACCGGCGCGATGGCCTTGATCACCCTCTTCACCGTTAGCGCCTGCCTGCCAGCGCTTGCCGTCAACCCCAGCGGGGGAAGCGACGACCGCGGGGGGCCGACCGATGGTCCTGCGGCACAGAGCCTCAGCATCAGTAGCACGGCGGCGGTGCCCTTCGAGCGCGACGGATTCACCGTCACGGCTGTGCCCGCCCCGGCGTCGTACACCCAGATCGCCAGCGACGGCGAGTGGGCCAGCCTCACCCTGAACCAGCTCAGCGATCACGGCTGGGCACTTCCCGTCTTGGGCCGTATCTCCAGCGAGCACGGGCCACGCCTCAACCGGCCGGTCGCCGGGGTGGGCGGTTTCCACAACGGCACGGACATCGCGGCCCCCTGCGGGCAGCCCGTCTTCGCGGCAACCGGGGGGACCGTCGTATCCGCGGGCTATCAGGGTTCCTACGGAAACTGGGTCCTGCTGGACCACGGCGATGACGTGCAGACCGGTTATGCCCACAACAGCAGGCTTCTCGTGAGGGCTGGCCAGGTTGTCGCCGCGGGCGAGATCATCGCCCTGGTCGGGTCCACCGGGGCATCGACGGGCTGCCACGTTCACTTCGAAACCCGGGTTGACGGCATCCGTATCGATGCCGAAACGTACATGAGCGAGAAGGGAATCACTCTTGGCTGATCGCTTCAGGCGCCCTCGCCGATCCATCGTCGGGGCGACACTCGCCGCCACACTGATCGCACTCACCGGCTGCTCACTCAGCGACACCGTCACCAGCCCGGATGCTGGTGGTGTGACCCCGCAAATCATCAACCAGTTGGAGCACGTGCACGAGCTCGGCGCCGACCCCCTTACGGGCAACACCTATGCGGCCACCCACTACGGTGTCTGGCTGATTCCCACCGGTGAGTTGCCGAGCAGCTATCTGACGGGCGCGCCGCGCAGTCCGGTGACGCACTCCGAGCAGATCGCCGGACGGGCGATGGACACGATGGGATTCACGGTGGCGGCACCGGGCGTGCTTCTGGCATCGGGACACCCAGACACAGCCGAGCATCGTGATAATGCCGAGCCGCACACTGCCGCAGCGGAGGAGGCCGAGCACTCCGATGCGACCGGAAACCTCGATCTAGAAGTGCCGAACCTTGGCCTCATCACGAGTGTGGACGCCGCGCAGACCTGGACAGAGGTTTCGCTGCGCGGTGAGACCGACTTTCACAGTCTCGAAGCCATTGCCCTCGGCAGCGCCACCCTGCGTATTTTTGGGTACGACTCCGGCACCGGTACCGTGTCGGTCAGCGATGACTCCGGTGTCACGTGGTCAGCTGGCGCCACCCTCGCCCTGCGCGATCTCGCGGTTGACACGACGAACCCGGATGTGCTGTTTGCCACAACCTCGAACGGCCTCGCACGCAGTGCCGACGCTGGACGCACGTTCGCCCTCGAGCCAGACGCACCGACGCTGCTTCTCGTCGACGCCGTTGACACTGCCGCCGGTGGTGGCCTCGTGGGAATCGCCCCCGACGGAACCCTGTGGCGTCAGGTCGTCGACGCCGCGAGTTGGACTCAGACCGGAACCTTTGCGGGAAGCCCCGAAGCGTTGACTTTCGTCGGGGGCGACTCCCCGTGGATTCTGGCCGCAAACGATCAGGGCATTGCCGCCAGCGACGATTTCGGAGTGAGCTGGACTGTTCTGGTCTCCCTACTGGGCTGACCGAACGCGGGGCTGGCAGCGGTTCACACTAACTACAGATACCCCCTTGGGGTATAATGACGTGACTGCACGAGGAAAGGAAATCACCATGATGGGGAACACCGCTTTTTTTGGTTGGTCCTGGGTTTTCGGCCTGCTCATGTTTGCCGGGATTGCCGTGCTCGTGTACGTCGTCGTGCGCGTGCTGATGTCGGCCAGCAGCAGCAGCACACCACCGAGCGCCGCACCGGGCCCCGCCCTGGTGCCCAGCGCCAGCGTCAGCGCGCGGCAGATTCTCGACGAGCGCTTTGCCCGCGGTGAGCTCACGACTGAGCAATACCGGGAACAGGTGCAAACCCTCGGCGAGGGGCGCTAGTGCAGCCCATGACGCGCCGCAGCGCCCTGATTCTGGGCGGTGTGGGAGTGCTGGGTGTCGCCGCCGGCGGCACCGGTCTCGTGCTGAATCAAAGCTCCGGAGCAGGAAGCGCCGGCGCAGCGGGACTCGCCGGAACGGCAGGAATCGCCGGCGGTGATCTGCTCGAGCCGCCGGTTCTGCGTAGTTCCAACGGAATGCTCAGTACAACGCTGGAGTCGGCGGCCGGTTCGATGCGCCTGGCCGGGCGGGACGTGCGTGCCCTCGGCTACAACGGGGGTATTCCCGGGCCTACCCTGCGCTTGCGTGCGGGCGACACCGTCGAGGTCGCCCTACAGAATGCCCTGTCCGACCCCACGAATCTGCATGTGCACGGACTGCGGGTGTCACCCAACGGCAACGGTGACAACCCGTTTGTGATGATCGAGCCCGGAGGCCGCTTCGACTACCGCTATGAACTCCCGGCCGATCATGAGCCTGGCGTCTACTGGTATCACCCGCACCATCATGGGCTCACCGCCGATCAGGTCTTCGGCGGCCTGTACGGTGCGATCATCGTGGAAGACACCGACCCGATCCCGACGACCCGGGAGCGCGTTCTGGTGATCTCCGACATCACGCTGACCGGGTCTGACACGGTCGCCGCAGCCGGATCAATGCAAAAGCGTGCCGGTCGGGAGGGCGACCTGGTGCTGGTGAACGGGCAGCTCGAGCCCGCCCTGGCCGCACGTCCGGGTGAGCGCGAACGGTGGCGCATCGTCAATGCCTGCGTGTCGCGATATCTGCGGCTGCGGCTCGACGGCCAGCAGCTCACTCTGCTCGGCATCGACTCG
>JBBQYN010000246.1:0-4235 GCA_038208655.1 Actinomycetales bacterium | reverse complement strand
CGTCGACCCGGCGCATGCGGCTGGCGCCCACGACCCAGCCCGGATACAGCCAGCCGTCGGCGAGCACCTCGAAGACCCGCTCGGGCGAGCAGTTGAAGAACTGGTGATTCACGGCCATGAGGGGCTCCGGGGATTCGTGGGTCGGGTGGGGGCGTGCAGTCAGAGGTTATCGGCCGGGGGAGAGATCGGGCACCTCATCGATGCCGTGCACGGTCTGTAACGCGCTGAGCGCGGCGCGAAAACCGGGCATGCCGTGCACGCCCGGGCCGGGCGGCGTCGACGACGAACACAGGTACACGCCCGGCAGCGGGGTGCGCCACGGCTGCGTCGACAGCACCGGGCGCCGGAGCAGCTGCCCGAGCGTGATCTCTCCCGCCGCAAGGTCGCCGCCGACGAGGTTAGGGTTTGACACACCGAGCTGCTGCGCGGTGCTGCTGGTCGAGGCCAGGATCGTGTCGCGAAACCCCGGCGCCAGGCGCTCGATCTGCGCGGTGACGGCCTCGGTCTGATCCCGGGTGCTGCCGTGCGGCACATGCGTGTACGCCCACAGGGTGTGCTTTCCGGCCGGCGCACGGCTCGGGTCGTAGAGGCTCGGCTGCGACACCAGTACGTAGGGGTTCTCGGCATGGTGCCCGCGGGCCACCGCGCCCTCGGACCGCACGAGGTCGGCGCGGGTGCCGCCGAGATGCAGCGTGGCCGCCTGCCGCAGCGCCGGGTTGGTGAACGGCACCGGCTCCGAGAGGGCATAGTCCACCTTCGCCGCGCCGTTGCCGTACCGGAACGCCGCCATCCGGCGGGCATAGTGAGCCGGCAGGGTGCCTCCGGCCAGTCGCAGCAGCGCCTTCGGGGTGAGGTCAAGCATCACGATCTTTGCGGGCGGCAACTCGGCGAGGCTCTCGATGCGCGTGTTCAGAACGATCTCCCCGCCGTGCGCCTCGAGGTCGTCGGCCAGGGCCCGCACGATCGCCCCGCTGCCGCCGACCGGCACCGGCCAGCCGCCGGCATGCGCGTGCACAGCCAAGGTCAGCCCGGCCCCGGCCGTGGCGAGGCTCGGCAGCGGCCGAATGGAATGCGCGATCACCCCGGTGAGCAACGCCGGCGCCGCCACGCCCTGAAACCGCAGGTTCCAGAGCCCGGTGCCCTGCTCCAGTGTGCCGAGCCCGAACCGGGCCAGGGTGAGCGGATGCCGCGGCACCCGCAGCAGCTGATCCCCGGTGAACTCCGCCACCTCCGCGGCGTGCCGCACCAGCGGACCGAACAGCCGCCGCCACGCCGGTCCGTCGTGGCCCAGGCCGTCAGCGGTGCGGTCAAGGTCTTTCCATGCCACAGCCGCGCCGCCACCGGGCAGCGGATGCGCGTACGACAGCTCGGGAACCACCAGGCCGATGCGCTCGGTGAGCTTGAACCGCCTAAAGAATTCCGATGCCACCGCCATGGGGTGCACGGCGGAGCCGACATCGTGCTGGAAGCCGGGCAGGGTGAGCTCGGTGGTGGCCGCGCCGCCGCCGATATGGTCGGCCTGCTCGTACACCCGCACCCTGAGGCCGGCGCGGGCCAGGGTGACGGCCGCGGCCAGGCCGTTCGGGCCCGATCCCACGACGAGGGCGTCGGCGGTGAACGCGGGAGTCTGCATAGGGCGAACTTACCGTGTGGCCCGCGGGAACGCATCCGTCGCCCGCGGGCCCTCCGCGCACTCACCGGAGGAGCACAGGAACCGGCCCGGTACGCGCAATTCGGCGCACAGGAACATGCGTGAGGAACCCGTTACAGGAAGGCGGCCTGCCCGGTGATGGTGCGCCCCACGATGAGAGTGTTCATCTCCCGGGTGCCCTCGTAGGAGTAGATGGCTTCGGCGTCGGCGAAGTGCCGGGCCACGTTATAGTCCAGCACGATGCCGTTGCCGCCGAACAGCTCACGGCACCACGCCACGGTTTCGCGCATACGGCTGGTCGTGTAGGTCTTGGCGAGGGCGGCGTGCTCGTCGCGCTGGGTGCCGTCGTCGAGCATCTGCGACACCTGCACCACCATGGCCAGGCTGGCCGTGATGTTGCCCAGGCTCTTCACGAGCAGGTCCTGCACCAGCTGGTGCCCGCCGATCGGGGTGCCGAACTGCTCCCGCGACTTCGAGTACGCCACGGCCGCGTCGTAGGCGCCCATCGCATTGCCCACGGCCGCCCACGCCACCTCGGCGCGGGTGAAACGCAGCACCCGGGCGGTGTCCTTGAACGAGTTCGCGTTCTGCAGCCGCATGCGCTCGGGCACCCGCACGTTCTCGAGCACGATGTCGGCGTTCTGCACGGCGCGCAGGCTGATCTTGCCCTCGATCTTGGTGGCCGTGTAGCCGGGGCTGTCGGTGGTCACGAGAAACCCCTTCACCTGGTTGTCGGCGGTGTCCTTGGCCCAGATGATGGTCACGTCGGAGAAGGTGGCGTTGCCGATCCAGCGCTTGGCACCGTTGAGCACCCAGGTGTCGCCCTCACGGGTGGCAGTGGTGCGCAGGCCCTGCGCGGCATCCGAGCCCGACAGCGGCTCGGTCAGCCCGAACGCACCGAGCACCTCACCGGCGGCGATCTTCGGCAGCCATTCGGCGCGCTGCTCCGGCGACCCGCACGCCGAAATGGTGCCGGCCACGAGCCCGTTCTGCACACCCACGAAGGTGGCGACGGATGCGTCCACCCGGGCGATCTCGAGCGCCACGAACCCGCGGAACACGGCCGAATTCTCAAACGGCCGGGTCTCTTCCCAGCCGAAGGAGTACATGCCCAGCTCGGCGAGCGGCTTGATCACCTGCGACGGAAACTCGCCGCGGTCCCAGTAGCCGTTCACGATGGGCCGCACCTCGGCCTCGAGGTAGGCGCGCAGCCGCACGATCACGGCCTTCTCGGCGTCGCTGAGCTGGTTCTCGTAGCCGAAGAAGTCACCGGGAAGCGGCGCGAACGGTGCGGTCTCGGTGGTGGGCGTCAGGGGCTCGGTGGCCTCCACGATCAGTGCCTCGGGATTCATGTGTGCTCCATTGCAACGCGCGCACCGCGGATGACGCGGGCGCTGGGTGTCGTCGGGTCGACGCGGACGAATTACGGTCAGCCTAGGCCGGGGGCCTGAGAGAGCACAGCGGGTTGGTAGTTTGGTCTAAATCGAGTGGGACTGGGGCAGACATGTTTGTGGGCATCACCAATACAGCCAGGGATTACGCCTGGGGATCGCCGACGGCCATCGCCGAGCTGCTCGGCCGGGAGCCCTCCGGAGCCCCCGAAGCCGAACTCTGGCTGGGCGCCCACGCCGGCTCGCCGGCCCGCATTCTGAACCCGGAGCAGGTGGGCGGCGCCGAGACCCTCGCGGACTGGATCGCCGCCGACCCGCAGACGGCCCTCGGGGCGGCGCTCGCCGGGGCGGGCGTCGGAACTGGCGCGGGAGCCGGTGACGGTGACGGTGACGGTGTTTCCGAAGCGGATGCTGCCGGTGCCGCCCCGCGGCTGCCGTTCCTGCTCAAGGTGCTCGCCGCCGGCTCCCCGCTCTCGCTGCAGGCGCACCCCAGCACCGAGCGGGCCCGCATCGGCTTCGCCGTCGAAAATGCGGCCGGCCTGCCCGTCACCGCGCCCAACCGCAACTACCGCGACCCATTCCACAAACCCGAGCTGATCTTCGCGCTCAGCGACACCTTCGAGGTGCTCTGCGGGTTTCGCACGCTGCCGCACATTCACCGCATCATCGACGAGCTGCGCGCCCTCGACGTGGCCACCGACGACCCCCAGCCCGGCGCCCTCGACCTGCTCGAAGGTCACCTGGTGGGCCCCGAGCCGCTGCGCGACACCGTGGACTGGCTGCTGCGCGACGGCCGCGGCGGCGACTCGGGGGAGGTGCGCTGGCTGGTGGAACGGGTCGTGGCGCTCGCCGAGTACGCGGTGTTCCTGGCCGAGGACGGCGCCGTCATCTCGTACGCCACCGAGCTCGCCACCGTGCAAAACCTCGCCCAGGCGTACCCGGGCGACCCCGGCATCGTCATCGCGCTGCTCACCAACCGCATGACCCTGACCCGCGGCGAGGTGCTCTACCTGCCGGCGGGCAACATCCACGCCTATCTCAGCGGCCTCGGTGTGGAACTGATGGCCGCGTCCGACAACGTGCTGCGGGGCGGCCTCACCCCCAAACACATCGACATCGACGAGCTGCTCACCGTGCTGGACTTCACGGCCGGCCCGGTGCCGCTGCTGGCCGCAGTGCCCGCCGAGCCCGCC
>JBBQYN010000245.1:0-4247 GCA_038208655.1 Actinomycetales bacterium | reverse complement strand
ACCGCAACGCTCCGAGTCGCGGCAGCGGATTCGCCGGAGTTCAGCGAGGCGGCATGAGCCAGCCGTGCGGCCTCGGCGGTGTCGCTGTCGCGGGCGACGCGGGCCGCTTCGGCCGCTGTGGTCGCCGCCGCCTTGCGCCGGGCGGCGGCCGTCGATGCGGCGGTCTTGGCCGCGGTCGAACGGTCGGCACCGGGCTTCGCCGCGACTGAGCCGGCGGCGGCTCGTGCTTTGGTGCGTGCCGCAGCGGACGTCGTCGCAGCGGACGCGGCCGGTGCCACAGCATTCGCGGCCAGAGTGGACGCCGTGGCCGCCGGGGTGGTCGTCGCGGCCTTCGTTGCAGCGGGCTTACTCGGGGTAGCGGGCTTGCGCGCGGCAGCCGGCTTGCGCGGAGCGGCCGGGGCGCGCGGGGTCGCCGCCGTGCGGGCGGCAGCGGGCTTCCGCACCGCCGGTTTCTTGACCGGAGCGGGGACAGGGGTCGGCTGATCGGGCTCGGCTCTCGTCTCTTCAGGTGTCACTCCGTTAACGTACCCTTCACCCCTGAACGTCACGTGTCAGCAGACGGCTGTGGCCCGGAAATGTGCCCCGGAGGGAGGGCGGAGGGCGAGCGGAGGCGGGCGGCCCGGGCGCTCCGGAGGTCACAACTTGGGCTCATTCCGGCCTGACCCTTGGCCCAAATCGGGCAAACGAGTATGGTGATAGTGGCATAACGATGTGTCTTTACGTGAACATATGGGTAAACCCCGAGCAAACTCTCTCCTCCGAAAGAGCGTCGGGGGTGAAGGCCCAAACCATTCTTGAGGAGATAATCGTGACGACCCAGGTAGTCATTCTCGCGGCAGGCATGGGCAGCCGTCTCGGCCGTTCCCTTCCGAAACCGCTCACTGAGCTCAGTGACGGTCGCACCATCATGCAGCAGCAGTTCGATAACATCGCGCAGGCCTTCGGCACCGCAGCCAAGGTCACCATCGTCGTCGGCTACAAGCTCGAGCACATCATTGAAGCCTTCCCCCAGGCATCCTTCGTGTACAACGAGCAGTACGACCAGACCAACACGTCCAAAAGCCTGCTCCGAGCGCTACAGGCGTCCGCACCCGGCGGCGTGCTGTGGATGAACGGTGACGTGGTCTTCGACCCGGCGATCCTCGACCGTGCCGCCGTCATGATGACGAGGGACCAGTCCTTCGTCACCGTCAACACCGACCGGGTGTCAGACGAAGAGGTCAAGTACACCACCAGCGCCGAGGGGTACATCAAGGAACTGTCCAAGACTGTGCGCGGCGGGCTGGGCGAAGCCGTGGGCATCAACTACGTCTCCGCTGCGGACAAGGCCCTGCTCATTCGCCACCTGGCCAAGGTCGCCGATCAGGACTACTTTGAGCGCGGCATCGAACTGGCCATCTCCACCCACCGCATGCTCGTGGAGCCGGTCGACATCTCCGATCTCTACGCGGTCGAGGTCGACTTTGCCGAAGACCTGGAACGGGCCAACCTGTTCGTCTAGGTCTGGTCCCACGGGAACACTCTGCACTCCAAACGCCCCGCCCCGCCGTTCGGGGGCGGGGCGTTCTGCAGTTTGATGGGGCTGCCGGCGCCGGGCCGCTGTGCACGGGAGCTGCGGCGCTCCCTTACGATAGAGCGCGTGAGTAGCCACGCGCCCGTCCGTCCCGCCCAGCGTTCGCCCGCCGCGCGGTATCGCACGTCCCTGTGGCTGCTGACCCAGCGGGACTTGCGGGTGCGCTACTCCACGTCGCTGCTGGGGTATTTCTGGTCGATCCTCGACCCCCTGGTCATGGCCGGCATCTACTGGTTCGTCTTCACCCAGGTGTTCGCCCGCGACGTGGGCAACGAACCGTACATCGTGTTCCTGCTCAGCGCCCTGCTGCCGTGGATGTGGTTCAACGGCACGGTGTCTGACAGCACCCGGGCCTTCCTGCGCGAGGCGAAGCTCATCCGCTCCACCCGCATTCCCCGCACCATCTGGGTCAACCGGCTGGTGCTGTCCAAGGGGATCGAGTTTCTGGCGGCGCTTCCGGTGCTGGTGATCTTCGCGGTCCTCTTCGGCGCCGAGCTGAACATCGATGCGGTGTACTTTCCCCTGGCCATTGTGATTCAGGCCGTGCTGACGGTTGGTGTGAGCCTTCTAGTGGCTCCGCTGGTGGTGTTCTTCCGCGACCTGGAACGGGCCGTGAAGCTCATTCTGCGCTTTCTGTTCTATGCCTCGCCGATCATCTACGGCACCGGTGACCTGCCCGAGAAACTGCAGTTCTGGGCCGCGTTCAACCCGCTCAGCGGCATCTTCAGCCTGTACCGGGCCGCCTTCTTCCCCGACGAGTTGGACTGGTTCGTCGTGGCGGTGAGTGCGGTCATGTCGCTGCTGTTCCTGGGCCTGGGCCTGCTGGTCTTTTCCCGCACGGAACGCGCCGTCTTGAAGGAGATCTAGATGACCCTGTCCCCGCCCCGGCCGGCAGCTCCGCACGTCATCGCCCTGACCGACGTAGGAATCCGCTTTCGGCGCAATCGCCGAGGCCGTCGGTCGTTCAAGGACCTGTTCGGGTCGCGCAGCCGCCGCAACCGGCCCGGGGAATTCTGGGCGTTGCGCAACGTGACGTTTTCGGTGACTGCCGGTGAAGCCATCGGCGTTGTCGGTCGCAACGGGCAGGGCAAATCAACCCTGCTGAAACTGGTCACCGGTGTGGTGTTGCCCGACGAGGGACAGGTGCACGTCACCGAGGGGGTCGCGCCGCTCATCGAGATCACCGGAGGGTTCGTCGACGACCTCTCGGTGCGAGACAACGTGTATCTCACGGCGGGGTTGCACGGAATGACCCGCAGCCAGATCGCCGAGCGTTTCGATGAGATCATCGACTTCGCGGAAATCGCCGACTTCGTCGACACACCCTACAAGCACCTGTCCAGCGGCATGAAGGTGCGCATCGCGTTCGCCGTCATCTCACGGCTGGAAGAACCCATCCTGTTGGTGGACGAGGTGCTCGCCGTGGGCGACAAGGCCTTTCGGGAGAAGTGTTACCAACGCATCGAGGAACTGCTGGCGGGCGGGCGCACCCTGTTCATCGTGTCGCACAACGAGCGGGACCTGCGCCGGTTCTGTACCCGCGGCCTGTACCTGGACAAGGGCGCCCTCGTGGTCGATGGCGGCCTCGACGAGGTACTCGCCCGCTACGCCGAAGATTACACGGTGGCGGTAAAGCCGGCCAAACCGACCACACCCGGCACACCCGCCACGAAGGCCGCGCCACCGGCACACTGATCCGGCGATCCGGCCGGGCACTCAGCGGCAGGCAGCCAGTGGCCAGTCAGCGGCGCAGGCCGGCGTGCGCTTCCTGTTCCCGGCGAAAGTCCAGGGCGGTGTAGCTGTCCCGGGTGGGCGGCAGGTCTGCGGTGGAGAATCCCACGAGCAGCTCGCTGGGTTCGATGCCCAAAACGGTCGCCAAGCGGATCAGAGTGTGAAAAGTTGGGTTTCCATGGCCCCGATCAATGCGGGCATAATTGGACACATTCAGTCCGGCGAGATGGGCGACGGTCTCCTGGTTGAGGGAGAGCGCCAGACGGCGTTCGCGGAGGCGTCCGCCAAGAATTCGTGACGCTTCGGATTTAGGCTCAGGCATGAGACATGTCTACTCCCGCTGGGGATATGGCACTAGTTGATTTGAGGCTCTCGGTACCCCCACTTTCGGGAAATCACCCTGATTCGGGGGCGGAATCACACTGAACGGTACTGCTCCGGGCCCGATCAGGAAGACCGCGTACACTTTTTTCCGACAAGGAGGACGACCGATGAACCCCAAGCCCACCCCCATTCTGTCGCCGACCGGGGGCTCCCCCAGTGGCGGTCAGTTACCCACCGGCGTCGTGCGCGGCTTCGATCGCGTGATGGCCATTCACCGGCCGGCGGTGCTGGCACACCTGCGCAGCATCCGTCGCCGCCACCCCCAGGCGTCGCCGGAGCAGATCCTGACGATTCTGGAACGCCGATACCTGGCTGCGGTCACCACCGGCGGCGCTGCGGTGGGGGCGACCGCCGTGATCCCGGGTATCGGCACCGGGGTGACGCTGGCGCTGTCCGGAGTCGAAACGGCCGGTTTTCTGGAGGCGACGGCACTGTTCGCCCAGTCCGCCAGTGAGGTGCACGGCATCGCCGTGGAGAACCCCGATCGGGCTCGCGCCCTGGTGATGACGATGATGCTCGGCCATGAGGGCACCGACCTGGTGCGCCAGCTCGCCGGGCA
>JBBQYN010000244.1:0-4257 GCA_038208655.1 Actinomycetales bacterium | reverse complement strand
CCGCGCAAACACGCCGACTTCCCACCCCGGAAAGCGTCGCCGCGCGAGCCAGACCGGTGGGTACGACCGCCGTCCCGGTTTCTGGGTCTACGGCCTGCTGGGCGCTGTTCTCGTCGGGTCGATGTTCCCGATCTGGTGGTCTTTCCTCATCGGCAGCCACGATGCCGCCGCACTCAATCAGAACGGCTTTATCCTGTTGCCCGGGGGCAACTTCATCGAGAACGCCATGCGCGTCATCGACGGCATCCCGTTCTGGAAGGCCCTGCTGAACAGCGTGATCGTGTCGACAGCTGTGTCACTCAGCGTGGTGATCTTCTCGACCCTGGCCGGATACTCCTTCGCCAAGCTCCGCTTCCGCGGCCGGGAGGGGCTGCTCGTCTTCGTGATCGCGACGATGGCGGTTCCCACCCAGCTCGGAATCGTGCCCCTGTTCGTCGTCATGTCGAAGCTCGGCTGGACAGGCAGCCTCTGGGCTGTCATCGCGCCCAGCATGGTTACCGCCTTCGGCGTGTTCTGGATGACGCAGTACCTGCGGGATGCCCTCCCCGATGAGCTGATCGAGGCGGCGCGGATGGATGGCGCTTCCATGATCCGCACCTTCTGGCACATTGGATTGCCCGCGGCGCGACCGGCCGCGGCGATGCTGGCGCTGTTCACGTTCGTCTCGACCTGGACCAACTTCTTCTGGCCGTTCATCATCCTCGACCCGGGCAACCCCACACTGCCCGTCGCCCTGCAACAGCTCCAGGCCGCGTTCTATGTGGACTACTCCCTGGTGCTGGCCGGGGTCGTGCTCTCGATCATCCCGTTGATCCTTGTCTTCGTCGTGCTCGGCAAGCAGCTCGTCAGCGGGATCATGCAGGGGGCGGTCAAGGGATGACGCTGCAGGAATCACCCACACAGTCTCCTGGTGAGCCGGGAGTACCACCCGCGGTCACTCGCTCAAGGAAAGTCACCACAGTGAAAAACACACAGAACGCGACTCTGGATACCCCCGGCACCTCCACCGCGGAGGCCACCGCCGCGACATCCGACCGGGCAACCAGCCGCGCCTTCCCCTCTGAATTTCTGTTCGGTGCGGCGACCGCCGCCTACCAGATCGAGGGAGCCGCTCACCGCGACGGGCGCACCGATTCGATCTGGGACACCTTCAGTCGGGTGCCAGGGGCGGTCATCAACGCCGACAACGGCGACGACGCCTGCGAGCACTACGACCGCTATCGCGGCGATGTGGCGCTGATGAAGGAGCTGGGTCTGCAGACGTACCGCTTCTCGACCTCCTGGTCGAGGGTGCGTCCCGACGGCGGTCCGGTCAACCCTCAGGGAATCGACTTCTACTCACGCCTCGTCGACGAATTGCTCGGAGCCGGAATCAAACCCTGGCTTACGCTCTATCACTGGGATTTCCCGCAGGCGCTGGAGGTAGAGGGAGGCTGGACGAACCGGGACACCGCCTTCCGCTTCCGTGACTACGCGCTCTCGGTACACGACGCCCTGGGCGATCGCGTCCCGGTGTGGACCACCCTCAACGAGCCGTGGTGCTCCAGCTTCCTCAGCTACACCGCAGGCGTACACGCCCCCGGCCGACAGAGCACGGAAGATGGCCTGGCCGCCGCGCACCACCTGATGCTCGGGCACGGCCTGGCTGTCGAGGCGCTGCGGGAACGCGATCCGAAGCTGGAACTCGGCATCACCCTCAACCTCACCGTTGCCAAGCCGGTCGATTCGACCCGGGCCGGAGATCTCGACGCTGCCCGGCGTATCGATGCGCAATTCAATCGGGTCTTCCTCGATCCGATCTTCCGCGGCAGCTACCCGCAGGACTTCCTCGATGACGTTGCCGGAATGGGGCTCGAGAAATATGTGCGGGAGGGCGACCTCGCCCAGATCTCGCAACCGATCGATTCCCTCGGGGTCAACTATTACCACGGCGAATTGGTCAGCGACCTGCCGGCCGAGAACCCGCTGCCAGCCCAGGCACCGACCAGCCGCGCCACCCGGTCTCCCTTCCCGGCAGCCGACGGCGTCTTCCACCACCCGCAGAATCTGCCGCTCACGGCCATGGACTGGGAGGTGCAGCCCGACGGACTGCGGGAGCTCCTGCAGGAGGTCGACTCCGAGTACACCGGCCCGGCCGGGGTGAAGGTCTATGTCACGGAGAACGGCGCGGCCTACGACGACACCGTCGAACCCGATGGCTCAGTCAACGACATCGAGCGCACCGGGTTCCTGCGAGCCCACCTCGGTGCGGTCCTCGATGCGATCGATGCCGGCGTCGACGTCAAGGGCTACTTCTACTGGTCGCTTCTCGACAACTACGAGTGGGCCTGGGGCTACGAAAAGCGCTTCGGCATTGTTCGGGTCGATTACGAGACCCAGGAACGCACCGTCAAGAGGAGTGGAGCGGAGTACCGCCGCATCATCGCCGCCCGGGAGCTCGGATAGGGGCGCTGGCGCCGCGCTCAGAGAGGTGCGCGCCCGCAGTAGTCTGATCCTATGAACGAGCGGGAGCCGGTGGGAATGAAGCGCCCGACACTCGAAACGGTCGCGGCCGCAGCTGGCGTGGGCCGGGGCACCGTGTCCCGCGTGGTCAATGGATCGTCGCAGGTGAGCGAACAGACCGTCAAAACGGTCAACGACGCGATCAAGCGACTCGGCTACGTGCCCAACCGGGCCGCGCGTTCACTGGCCAGCAACCGAACGATGGCGATCGCCCTCATCGTTCCTGAGAACGCCGAACGATTTCTCGACGACCCCTACCTGGCGGCTGTGGTGCGCGGGATCTACGCCCGACTCGAAGAGAGCGAGTACGTGCTCACTCTCTTCGTCGCCTCCGCCGATCCCACCCGCAAAACACTCCGATATCTGCGTGGCGGCAACGTCGATGGCGCCATCATCGTGTCCCAACACGAGCGCGACAACTATCTGCTCGAGTTGGGCGAAATCATGCCCATCGTCTTCAACGGCAAACCGAACGAAGCCGGAACGCCGCCCCACTATTACGTCGACGTCGACAACGAGGCGGCAGCGCTCGAAGCCACCGAGTACCTGATTGCCTCGGGCCGGCGCAGCATCGCGCACGTTGCCGGCCCCACGGATATGCCAGCCGCACATGAGCGGGTACTGGGGTGGCAGAGTGCGCTGGAGCGTGCCGGCCTGGATGCTGGCGCCATCGAGCACGGCGATTACACGGCCGCCGGGGGCGCTCGCGCGATGCGACTGCTGCTCGAGAAGCATCCCGACCTGGATGCCATCTTCGCGGCGAACGACCTCATGGCCATGGGCGCGATCGGCGTCCTTCTGGATGCCGGGCGCGCGGTACCGGGTGATGTCGCCGTGGTCGGCTTCGACAACAGCAGTGCCGCGCTCTCCGCCCGCATCCCGCTCACGACGATCAGCCAGCCCGCAATGGACTCCGGCCGAACGGCCGCCGACGTGCTGCTGCGCGTTCTGGCCGGCGAATCGCCGGAGCGGGCGTCGATCCTGCCGACCTCCCTCGTGCAGCGGGACAGCGCGTAGCTACTCGTTCAGCGTCACCACTCCGGTCTCACTGACCGAGGCCGGTACGCCGCCGAAGACCAGCGCTCCCGGCTTCCGCCGGGCCGCTGACCGTCCGCATCCGCATCTGCCGCACACTCGCCCGTAAAACGGGCACGCCAAAAAGCGCCAGCCCTCAGGGTCTGACGCTTAACTGGTGCGTTGCGACTTACTTCTTGTTGCGACGCTGGTGACGAGTCTTGCGAAGCAACTTGCGGTGCTTCTTCTTTGCCATACGCTTGCGGCGCTTCTTGATTACAGAACCCACTACTACCTCACAAAGTTTGGCTGTGGCCGCGGATGCCACGGCCGGCAGAAAAAAATGCCTCGGAACAGTCTAGCTGATTCGAGAGGCGCAAGCTCCCACGCCGGTTCAGGCGGTGTCGGCGACGTGCGTTGAGATCACCTGGGCGACCGCTGACTCTGGAACGCGAAACGATCGTCCGAACCGGATGGCCGGAAGATCGCCCGCGTGAACCATGCGGTAGACGGTCATCTTCGACACCCGCATCATGTCGGCCACTTCGGCCACAGTCAGGAAACGAACGTCTTCCATTCCGGTAGCCATGGCGTCTCCTGTGCGGTGCGAGGGTGATCGTGGGGTGGTCTCTCGCCCACTGTAGCCTCCGCCGTTGAGCCGTGTCGAGGGGACTACTTCCCCAGCTTCTTGCTGACGGCCTGGACCGCGGATGAGACACGGTGCGTGGTGTCCGCGACCGC
>JBBQYN010000243.1:0-4264 GCA_038208655.1 Actinomycetales bacterium | reverse complement strand
AGCGGATAGCCCTTGCGCAGGGCCTTGCGCAGGATTCCCTCGGGCGACTTCAGCCGTGAGCTGACGTGCTCAATCGGGCTGTAGTCGTGGATCGCCCCGAATTCCTCCTTGAGAATGTTGATTTTGGTCATCATCTCGTCGGTGGCGAACTTGTACGACATCATGAACCGGGTCAGTTCGGTCTTCAGGGCCCGCAGCTCGGTCAGCTGGGCCGCCGTGGGGGCGTCGCTGACCGGCTGCAGGGCCGAGCCGGTCACGTGGTGCGCAGCCACACGGTGGTGTCGCCGGGCAGGGTGCGGCCGACCAGGGGGCCGCTGGCCAGCAGAATCTCGCCGTCGGGCAGTTCGACGGATGCGTCGCCGGTGTTTCCGATGACGGTGATCGTGCCGTTCACCAGGGCCACAACCGAAGCCGGGTAACCGCTCAGCCACGCGACGGACCCCGGTCCGAGCAGGTGCTCGCGGCGCAGCCGCAGGGCGAGCGTGTAGAGCTCCAGGGTGGAACCGGCGACGCCCTGCTGGGTGTCGCGGGCGTACGTGGCCCATTCGGCGGGCTGGGGCAGCCAGCTCTTGTCGGAGGGACCGAACCCGAAGGACGGGGCGGCGGCTTCCCAGGGCAGCGGCACGCGGCATCCGTCGCGCCCGTAGCGTTCACCGTTGGTGCGAAACCAGGTGGGGTCTTCGCGGGCGTGGTCGGGCAGGTGGATGGCTTCGGGCAGGCCGAGTTCTTCGCCCTGGTAGAGGTAGCTGGAGCCGGGCAAGGCGAGCATCAGGGTGCTGGCCGCGCGGGCGCGGGCCAGGCCGATGTCGGCGTCGGGCAGGCCGAGCGACTTGGGGCCGATGCCGTGCCCCTGCAGGTTGTCGCCGGTGAGGGCGAGGCGGGAGGCGTGGCGCACCACGTCGTGGTTGGACAGCACCCAGGTGCTGGGGGCTCCGACGGCGCCGAACGCTTCGAGGGAGTCGTCGATGACGGCGCGCAGCTCCGGGCCGCTCCAGGGGGTTTCCAGATAGGCGAAGTTGAAGGCCTGGTGCATTTCGTCGGGGCGCACCCACTGTGCGACCTTGGCGAGCGGGTTCACCCAGGCTTCGGCGGCGAGCACACGGTCACCGGGGTATTCGGCCAGCACGGTGTGCCAGTCCCGGTAGATGTCGTGCACGCCGTCCTGCGCCCAGTAGGGCGGGCTGGCAGCCGGTTCGGCGTCGATGCCGGGCTCGAGGGCGGTGCCGCCGCCGCCCATGCTGCCACCGTCGGCGGGCGGGGTGTAGTCGGGCAGGCCCGCCGCTTTGATCATGCCGTGCGCCACGTCCACGCGGAAGCCGTCGACGCCACGGTCGAGCCAGAAGCGCAGCACGTCACGGAACTTGTCACGCACCCACGGGTTCTCCCAGTCCAGGTCTGGCTGGGTGGTGTCGAACAGGTGCAGGTACCACTGAGCGGGGGTTCCGTCAGGGTCGGTGGTGCGCGTCCACGCGAGGCCGCCGAAGACCGATTCCCAGTTGTTGGGCGGCAGTTCGCCGGAGTCGCCTTTGCCGTCGCGGAAGATGTAGCGGCCGCGTTCGTCGCTGCCGGGTTCGGAGGCGAGGGCGGCCTGGAACCAGTCATGATCGCTGGAGGAGTGGTTGGGCACGATGTCGACGATCACGCGAATGCCGAGGTCGTGCGCGGTGCGCTGCATGATGTCGAAGTCGTCGAGGGTGCCGAAGAGCGGGTCGACGTCGCAGTAGTCGGCCACGTCGTAGCCGGCGTCGCGCTGCGGGGAGGTGTAGAACGGCGAGAGCCAGATGGCGTCAATGCCGAGGTCGTTCAGGGCGGGCAGCCGACTGGTGATGCCGGCGAGGTCGCCCATGCCGTCGCCGTTGGCGTCGGCGAAGGACCGGGGATAGATCTGGTAGATGACGGCGGTGCGCCACCACTCCTGCCCGGGAGTCGTGGCTGCAAGGGTGGATTCTGTGCCGGTCGACGCTGTGCCGGTCACGCTGGTGCCTGTCATACGAAAAGGGTACGTCATTCAGGTGTCACCCTGCCCCGGCCGCCAAGCGGGATGGTCCTGAATTCGCCCCGGTTCTGGCGCGATGTGACCCTGGCAGGACGGCAAAGTCTGGCTGCGGTCGCGGAAGGGTCAAACTGGTGATAATCTAGACAGGTTGCCAAAACTGGTGCAGCTTCAGAGGTTTGAAGCTTCGCCCCCTTAGCTCATTGGTAGAGCACTTCCTTGGTAAGGAAGAGGTAGTGGGTCCGATTCCCACATGGGGCTCAGGCTTGAGAGCAGAAAGCTGCTGACAAGTCGTGGCGGGGTAGCTCAGTTGGTTAGAGCACACGGCTCATAATCGTGGTGTCGCGGGTTCAATTCCCGCTCCCGCTACACATAAAGGCCCTCTGACCAGGTGTTTCACCGGCCGGAGGGCCTTTCTTTTTGCCCGATTTGTGGGCGACTCCGCTCTAGACTCCGCTCTAGATTTGAGCTTGGGGCAGGCTCTGTAGCACGCCCTCCCTCGCATCCGGCGGGTAGGGGACCTCCTTTTCTCTTAATGCTCGGAGCGCGGAGGACGACTAGGACGCGGACGCCTCGCAGCGCCGATGCCATTGCCTCCCTGGCTTGCGCTCTCGTCGCGTGGCTGGCTTCCGGAGCGTCCCGGCGGCGTCGCCGCCTGGCGCAGACCGCCGTCGTGTCATAGCGCTGTCTCGCGCCCAGCGGCGCGGCTCATTCTGGGGGGGGGAAGCCAAATCGCGGACCAAGGAGCCACGAGCGGTCTCGGCCGTGGCGCTGTCGCGTTCGCTGGTTACTGTTGCCAGCCGCCCGGCGAGCACCAGTGCTTCGGCCCTTACGCTTTCGCGCTCGGTCCTGACCTGGTCAAGGTGGCCGCGGGTGCTCGTAGCCTCTGCCTCGCCACGGTCGGCGCGCGCA
This sequence comes from Actinomycetales bacterium, assembly GCA_038208655.1. Classification (GTDB taxonomy): domain Bacteria; phylum Actinomycetota; class Actinomycetes; order Actinomycetales; family Microbacteriaceae; genus Cryobacterium. Next base: position 1,359 of record JBBQYN010000243.1, on the reverse strand, counting down.
GCGGCAGTCTCCGCGCGCACGGCCGCGTTTCGCGCAGCCGCCAGGGCATCGTTCTTGGCCGCTATGGTCGTTGTGAGAGTCTCCTCGACCTTGACGAGCTGTGCTGTCGTGGCGGTGTCCTCGGCACCTAGCGCGGCGACCTGGCCTGCCAGGGTGGTGATCTCCGCGGTAGCCCGTGCTGTGTTCTCGCTCGCGACGACCAGATCCTGCTCCAAGGAGGCCGCTCGCTGTTCGAGGGGCTCAAGTGGGGTGCGGAGTTCGATGACCAGCGCGGCAGATTCCTCAGCGGCTGTATCGGCCTCGGCCCGCTCGAATTCAGCCTTTCGCGTGGCGGTCTCGGCCCTGTTGGCGCGGGCAGCCGCGGACGCAACCTGCTCGGCTGCGTCAGCTCTCACCGCCTCAATCTGCGCTTCGGCCGCGCCGGGATCCGCGACCGCGTGGAGCTCGCCCACGAGGATCGCGAACTGCTGCTGAAAGTGCTCGGCCATGCCAGCGACCTGTGCCGTCAGCACGGTAGCGCGCTGACGGGCGGCATCGACCGGGAACTTCTCGTCCTCGGCCGCGCTCTCGACCCGGCCGGCGTCGGCGCGACGTGCACGCCACGCGGAGGCCCGATTATGAGCCGGGTCAGTGCAATAGCCGGGGGCCGTCCAGCGCCAGGCGTGGCGTCCACCGGTGCGTCACAGCCGGGGAAACCGCAGGTACGCACGACTTTGACTTCGGAGAGGCTCATGTCAATAGCGTTATCGTGCACAACGCATTACGTAAACGAAATACGTAAATGAATTGACGAAATTCAATTCTCGTAGCGTCGGGCGCGGACGCGGCTGCGACACGGGGCAGTGTCTTGGTGGCGGATCTCCAGGCCAAGCCCGGTGCGCGCGCAGTGTGGCCGTCATTGACGACGACCTGGGTGTGCCGCACTTTCGTCGGTATCGGTATCGGTATCGGCGTCGGAGACATCGTGGGTGTCAGCGCCAATGTCGGTGTTACCACTGGCGCCGGCGCCTTGGCGACCCCTCAACGGTTGATTGTCGGCCTCCCAGCTGGTCAGCACGTGAGCGGTAGAAGCACAGGCAACAAATCAGCACTTTTCCCGGGTCGAAAGGAGCCGAATGCGCATGTTCTCCTGTCCCTGAGAGCACGGTCAGCGCACAAAGCCCCGTCAATCAGGCGCCGTGAACGACCACGTGTCACAAGACTGTCAACCGCGATACCCTTGTGACATGTTGAGCGCCAAAGAATACGCCGCCCACCAAGACATCTCGGTCGGGCGTGTGCACCAGCTCATCTACAAGGGCGCGATCAAGGCCGACAAGATCGGCTCGAGCTGGATCATCAATGAATCAGAACTCGACC
>JBBQYN010000242.1:0-4284 GCA_038208655.1 Actinomycetales bacterium | reverse complement strand
GCCAGTGCGTGGCCATTTCCCGTGCCGTGTACTTCGGGGCTCGCGTGGTGATCCTGGACGAACCGACTGCCGCGCTCGGAGTGAAGCAGGCCGGGGTGGTGCTGAACTATATCGCGCGGGCGCGGCAGGGCGGGCTGGGGGTGGTGTTCATCACCCACAATCCACACCATGCCCGGCTGGTCGCCGATCGTTTTCTGCTGCTGCGCCGAGGCGAGAGTCTGGGCACGTTCACGCCCGATACCCTGTCGGTAAACGACATGACGCATCTCATGGCGGGCGGCGCCGAGCTGGACGCCCTCGCGCAGAATCTTGCGCGCGACCCGCGCCCCAACGATCCTGCCGAGTAGCGACCGGGCGGAATTTGGGGCTCTTCGGGGCCGGTTCCCCAGAAATATCCATGACATTGTTCATATGTCATGACATTAAGCAGAAAACGCGCTATCGTCGGAGTATTCGGATTCGGATAACCCCGTGACGACGACTCAGAAAGTTGTACAGCGACGTATGCCTGACTCACGCGAAATCACTCGCCCCGCTCGCCTCGACCTCGACGTGCTCACGATCGGCCGTGTCGGTGTTGACATTTACCCCCTGCAGAGCGGGGTCGGCCTGGAAGACGTGCAGACGTTCGGCAAGTACCTCGGCGGCAGTGCGACCAACGTGGCCGTGGCCGCGGCCCGGCACGGCCTGCGTTCGGCCGTGATCACCCGCACCGGTGACGACCCCTTCGGTCGCTACATCCACCAGGAGCTGCGCCGGCTGGGGGTCAGCGACGAGTTCGTGTCGACCGTCGCCGGCCTGAACACTCCCGTTGTGTTCTGCGAGATCTTCCCGCCGGATGATTTCCCGATCTACTTCTACCGCGAACCCAAGGCCCCCGACCTGGTCATCAACGCCGACGAACTCGACCTGGCCGCCATCCGCTCGGCCGGAATCTACTGGTCCACCGTCACCGGCCTGTCCCAGGAGCCCAGCCGGTCGGCGCACCACGCCGCCTGGGCCGCTCGCGGCCGTTCCCCGCTGACGATCCTCGACCTCGACTACCGGCCGGTGTTCTGGGCTTCGCCCGCAGAGGCCAGAGCCGAGGTGTCGAAAGCCCTCGAGCAGGTGACCATCGCCGTGGGCAATAAAGAGGAGTGCGAGATCGCCGTCGGCGAGACCGAACCCCTGCGAGCGGCCGATGCACTCCTCGAGCGTGGCATCGAATTGGCGATTGTCAAGCAGGGCCCCAAGGGCGTGCTGGCCAAGACCCGCACCGAGACCGTGGAGGTTCCGCCGTACTTCGTCGACGTGGTCAACGGCCTCGGCGCCGGGGACAGCTTCGGCGGAGCGTTGTGCCAGGGCCTGCTGCAGGGATGGCCGCTGCGCCGCATTCTGCAGTTCGCCAATGTCGCCGGGGCGCTCGTGGCCAGCCGCCGCGAATGCTCCACCGCGATGCCCACCACGCGTGAGGTCGAAGACATCCTGGACGGGGTCCGGCTGTGAGCACCCTGGATTTTGCGGGCCTGCGCGACATGCGCGCCACCCAGCCGCAGCGCGTGGCCGAGATCCTGGCCGCCCGGCCGCGCCGCGAGGTGGTGCAGGGCGACGGTCGGCTGTTCATCGTGGCCGCCGACCACCGCGCTCGCGGTGCGCTCGGGGTGCGAGCGGATCCCATGGCCATGGCCAACCGGTACGAACTCCTGGAGGGCCTGGCCACCGCGCTGAGACGGCCGGGCGTGGACGGCGTGCTCGGCACCCCCGACATCATCGACGACCTGGCCCTGCTCGGCCTGCTCGACAACAAGATCGTGGTGGGCTCCATGAACCGGGGCGGCCTGCGCGGATCCGCCTTCGAAATGGATGACCGCTACACCGCCTACGACATCGACCGGATTCGGCGGGACCGCCTCGACTTCGCGAAGAACCTGCTTCGCATCAACCTGAGCGACGCCGGCTCGGTGGCCACGCTCGAAGCCACCGCACACGCCGTCACCGCGGCGGCCGACGCGGGCATCCCCATCATGCTGGAACCGTTCATGAGCGAATGGGTCGACGGCACGGTGCGCAATGACCTGTCCACGGATGCCGTGATCCTCTCCATCGCGATCGCGGAGGGCCTCGGCGCCTCCAGCGCCTATTCCTGGCTGAAACTGCCCGTCGTACCCGACATGGAACGGGTCATGGCCGCCACCACGCTGCCGACCCTTCTGCTGGGCGGAGATCCCGTCGGCGACCAGAACGAGACCTTTGAATCCTGGCGTCTGGCGCTCCGCCTTCCCGGTGTGCGCGGCCTCGTCGTGGGCCGCAGTCTGCTCTACCCCGCAGACGCCAACGTGGCTGCAGCGATCGACACCGCCGCCGAGCTTGTGCACGGCGCCTGAATCCCCTCTCCTCATCCCCGTCGAGCCCAACCCCGGTTCCGCTCGGCCCCGTACAGAAAGAAGATCACCATGACTGCAACAGCAACCGACCTGCACCTCGTGTCGCACTGGATCGACGGACGGGAACAGCCCGGACAATCCGGCCGCACCGCTCCGGTTTTCGACCCGGCTCTGGGCACGGTCAGCAGGAACGTCTCGCTCGCCGATCAGAGTGAGATCACGGCCGCGATCGCGAGCGCCAAGGCCGCCTTCCCGGCCTGGCGCGACCTGTCCATCGCCAAGCGCCAGCAGATCCTGTTCAGCTTTCGTGAGCTGCTGAACGCCCGGAAGGGTGAGATGGCCGAGATCATCACGAGCGAGCACGGCAAGGTGCTCTCCGATGCGCTGGGCGAGATCACCCGCGGCCAGGAGGTCGTGGAATTCGCCTGCGGTATTCCGCACCTGCTCAAGGGCGACTACTCCGAGAACGTGTCCACCGGCGTGGACGTGTACTCCACCCGTCAGGCCCTCGGCGTGGTCGCCGTGATCAGCCCGTTCAATTTTCCCGCGATGGTGCCCATGTGGTTCTTCCCGTTGGCCCTCGCGGCCGGCAACACCGTGATCCTCAAGCCCAGTGAGAAGGACCCGAGCGCGGCCATCTGGATGGCGAAGCTGCTCAAGGAAGCCGGCCTGCCCGACGGTGTGTTCACCGTGCTGCAGGGCGACAAGGAATCCGTTGACGGCCTGCTCGAGCACCCCGACGTGAAGGCGATCTCGTTCGTAGGTTCCACCCCGATCGCCCAGTACGTCTACGAGACCGGCACCCGGCACGGCAAGCGCATCCAGGCCCTCGGCGGCGCGAAGAACCACATGCTGGTGCTGCCCGACGCCGACCTGGACGTGGTCGCCGATTCCGCGATCAACGCCGGCTTCGGCAGCGCCGGCGAGCGTTGCATGGCCATCAGCGTGGTCGTCGCCGTGGAACCGGTCGCCGATGCGCTGATCGAGAAGATCGTCACGCGCATGAACACCCTGACCGTTGGCGACGGTCGGCGCTCCTGCGACATGGGGCCGCTCGTCACCGAGGTGCACCGCGACAAGGTCGCCGGGTACATCGACATCGCCGCTCAGGACGGTGCCACGATCGTTGTCGACGGTCGCGGCATCGAGGTCGACGGCGACCCGAACGGGTTCTGGCTGGGACCGACCCTGATCGACGCCCTGCCGGTGACCTCGAAGGCGTACACCGAAGAGATCTTCGGACCGGTGCTCTCGGTGGTGCGCGTGGCCAGCTATGAGGAGGGTGTGGACCGGATCAACTCCGGGGCCTTCGGCAACGGAACGGCCATCTTCACCAACGACGGCGGTGCCGCTCGCCGATTCCAGAACGAGATTGAGGTCGGCATGATCGGCATCAACGTGCCCATCCCGGTTCCCGTGTCGTACTTCTCCTTCGGTGGCTGGAAGAACTCGCTGTTCGGCGACACCAAAGCGCACGGCGTGGAGGGCGTGCACTTCTTCACGCGCGGCAAGGCCATCACCAGCCGCTGGCTCGACCCGAGCCACGGCGGCATCAACCTCGGCTTCCCCGAGAACAACTAGACGATGACAGTGCCCTCCGTTCACCCGCCGGCGCACGACTGGTTCTACGCCCAGGGGGCCCTGGAGCGTGACGGCTGGGAGACCGTCGTCGACCAGGCCATCAGCGGATGGCGCTACACCGGTATCCGGGTCGCCGCGCTCTCGGCGGGCGCGACCGTCACGCTCGCCGCCGAGCCCGTGGAACGCATCGTCGTGCCCCTCGCCGGGGCATTCACGGTGCGGTACACGCTCGCGGGGGAGACCGAGGAGCGCTCCCAGGCGCTCGCGGGTCGGGCATCCGTTTTTCACGGCCCCACCGACACGCTATACCTGCCCACCGGCACCGCGCTCGCGATTGAGT
>JBBQYN010000241.1:0-4284 GCA_038208655.1 Actinomycetales bacterium | reverse complement strand
AGCATGCTCGGCGCCGCCGTCACCGGTGGGCTCAGCATGATGTGGGGCGTCATCAGCCAGGCACCGCACGGTGGTATCTTCGTGTTCTTCGCCATCGACAACTTCCTGCTCTTCGTGCTGTCGATCGCCATCGGAACGGTCATCTCGGCGTTCACCGTCGTGGCGCTCAAGCGCTACGCGGTGCGCAAGCCCAAGGTCACCGTGCCGGAGAACGAACTCGTCACCGCCTAGTCACCCTGTCGGCGCCTGTCCACCGACGAAATGGACAGGTGCCAGCCGGTAAACTGAACGGGTGGTCGCGACTGTGTCGCGGCCACCCGAGTACTATGCAGATCGACCAGAACCACCGGAACCACGAGAACCGCCAGAACCGCCAGAACGACCAGCCCCGTTCGAACCCACCCGTCGCGATCACGTCAGACGCGATTCCAGCAGAAGCGAGGATGTTCCGTGCCGTCACGTTCAGGACAGACACTGTCAGACCAGACCGAACCGACCGCACGGCAAAGCTTCTCCGGCGTCGGGGTCACCCCCGGCCGCATCGTCGGCACGGTGCGGCAGATGCCCGCCCCGGTCAGTGAACCGCCGGCCGGGCAGCAGCTCGCCGCGGGGATCACCGCGGAGGAGGCCATCGCCGCCCTGCGGGTCGCGTCCAAGGCCGTGCACGCCGAACTCAAGGGCCGCGCCGAGGGCGCGACCGGTGCCAGCAAGGCCGTGCTCGAAGCGACCGCCCTGATGGCCGCCGACCCGCTGCTGATCAAGGGCGCCATCAAGCTGATGACCAACGCCGGCCTCAGCCCGGAACGGGCCATCTGGGAAGCCGGAGCATCCGTTGCCGAGATGCTGCACAACCTCGGCGGGTACATGGCCGAACGGGCCGCCGACATTCTCGACGTGCGCGCCCGCATCGTGGCCGAACTGCGCGGCATGCCCGCCCCCGGCATCCCCCTCTCGGACACCCCCTTCATCCTGGTCGGCGAAGACCTGGCCCCGGCCGACACCGCCACCCTGAACCCCGACATCGTGCTCGCCCTGGTCACCTCCAGCGGCGGCCCGCAGTCACACACCGCGATCATCGCCCGCGCCCTCGGCCTGCCCGCCGTCGTCGCCGCCGCCGGTGTGGACGCCCTCGCCGACGGCACCGAGATCTTCGTGGACGGCGCCGCCGGCAGTATCACCGTCGACCCCGGCCAGACCGAACGTGACGCCGCGGCCGCCTGGACCGCCACCGCCGCCGTGCTCTCCGTGTTCGACGGCACCGGACGCCTCGCCGACGGCCACCTCGTTCCTCTGCTGGCCAACGTCGGCGGCGCCGCCGACGCCGTGAAAGCCGCCGCCGCCAACGCCCAGGGAGTGGGACTGCTGCGCACCGAATTTTGCTTCCTGGAACGCGAGACCGAGCCCACCCTCGACGAGCAGGTCACCGCCTACCGCGGCGTCTTCGACGCCTTCCCCGGCAAGAAGGTCGTCGTGCGCACCCTCGACGCCGGAGCCGACAAGCCGCTGCCCTTCCTGACGGATGCCTCGGAGCCCAACCCGGCACTGGGCGTGCGCGGGTACCGCACCGACTTCACCTCCCCCGGCGTGCTGGAACGCCAGCTGCAGGCCATCGCGCAGGCCGTCGAGGGAACCGAGGCGCAGGTCTGGGTGATGGCCCCGATGATCGCCACCACCGACGAGGCCGAACACTTCGCCGGACTCTGCGCCGCCGCCGGCCTCACAACCCCCGGGGTCATGGTGGAGGTGCCCTCCGCCGCGCTGATGGCCGCGAGCATCCTCACCCACGTCGAGTTCGTCAGCCTGGGCACCAACGACCTCACCCAGTACGCCATGGCCGCCGACCGGCAGCTGGGCACCCTCGCGGCGCTGAACACGCCGTGGCAGCCCGCCGTACTGCAGCTGATCCGTCTCACCGCGGCCGGCAGCGCGGCGGAGGGCCACGACAAGCCCGTGGGCGTCTGCGGTGAAGCCGCCGCCGACCCGGCCCTGGCCGTGGTGCTCGTGGGCCTCGGCGTCACGACCCTGTCGATGACCGCCCGGTCGCTCAGCGCCGTCGGCGCCGTGCTGGCCAGTGTGACCCTCGCCGACGCACAGCGGATTGCCGCGCTGGCCCTGGCCGCACCGACCGCCGAGCAGGCCAAGGCGCTCGTGCGCGCCGAGCTGCCGATTCTGCAGGAACTAGGCTTGTAACCCCGCGACATCCGCTTTCGCTCTGCTTTCGCTCTGCCTTCGCTTCGCCTGCACTCTTGCCCCCGACTTCCCACATCCCGAACTTTGGAGGACTCATGTCCGAACGTCACGTCACCATTGCCAGCCGTGTTGGCCTGCACGCCCGCCCCGCCGGAATCTTCGCCGAAGCCGTGGGTAAGCTGCCCATCGAGGTCACCATCGCCATGGAAGGCGAGCCGGCCGAAGACGCCATGGACGCCTCGAGCATCCTGTCGCTGATGAGTCTGGGCGCCGCCAACGGCGACGTCGTCGTGTTGCGTGCCGAGGGCGACGGCGCCGACGAGGCGCTCGACGCCCTGGTCAAGATTCTTGAAACCGACCTCGACGCCGAATAACAGCACCCGGTCGCAGACCAAACACGCGCCCCACCGCTTCGGCGGTCGGGCGCGTTCGTCGTTCCTGTTCGGGCGTCAGTCGTGCTCGGTCAGTCGTGTTCGGTCAGCGTGATGAACGCACTGAGCTGGGCGAGCCCGGCCACGCTGGTGGGCAGAGCCTCGGTGATGCCCGGGGAATAAACGAGGTACGCCGCCCACTGCGCCCGCGAGAGCGCCACGTTCAGCCGGTTGGCCAGTAGTAGAAAGTCCAGCCCGCGCGGCACGTCGGCGGCCGACGAGGCGGCCAGTGACACGATGGCCACGGCGGCTTCCCGGCCCTGGAACTTGTCGACGGTGCCCACCGGCACGGTGGGCAGCCCCGCCGCGTGCAGCCGCTCGCGCAGCATCTCGACCTGTGCGTTGTACGGGGCCACCACGATCACGTCACTCTGCTCGAGCGGATGCGCCGTGCCGTTCGCCGACCAGGACCGGCCGATCACGTCGCGCACGATCGTCACGACGGCATCCGCTTCGTCGGGTGAGGCCGTGGAATTGCCCTGGTGCGGCACCGGCACCGCGTGCAGCCCGGGGCGCACGCCCTGCAGCCGGCGGTCGGAGGGGTGCGAGCGCAGCAGCCCGTCGTAGGACAGCTCGCTTACGGCGGCGCAGACCCGTTCGTGCATGCGCCAGCTGGTGGCCAGAAAATACCCGAACACCGCGGGCAGCACCTTGTGGCCGTCGCTGAGCCAGCCCAGGGCGGACTCGTCGACGGGTTCCGGGTGGGTGCCCTGGCTCACCTGCGGCAGCTGCTGCGGGTCACCGAGCAGCAGCAACCGGCGGGCGCTGACGGCGGCGGCGATGGTGCTCGCCAGGGAGTACTGGCCGGCCTCGTCGATCACGAGCAGGTCGAGCGAGCCGCGTTCCACCCGGCCGGCGTTGCTGAAGTCCCAGGCGGTGCCGCCCACCACGAAACCCCCCTGCTGACGGGTGAACGGCCCGAAGCTTTTCGCGTCCAGCGCCGTCCACGGCACCGGTTTCTTCTCGTCGCCGGACTTGGCCTTTTTGCCCACCCGGTCAGGGTGCAGCCCCACGCCGTCGCCGGCAGCGATGATGGCCCGCAGCATGTTCTCCACCGCCGCGTGAGACTGGGCGACGACACCCACGGTCCAGCCGTGGTTGACCACGAGGTCGGCGACGACACGGGACCCCACATAGGTCTTGCCGGTGCCGGGCGGGCCCTGCACGGCCAGGTAAGAGTCCCCGAGGTGGAGCAGGGTGTCGCGGATGGCGCCCTGCACGTCACCGTCGATGACCGGGGCGAGCCCGCCCGGCAGGCTCGTGCGCGGCGGCCGGCGACGCAGAATGTCCAGGGCCGCGTTCTCGAGCAGCGCGGGCAGCGCGTCGAGCACGGCGCGGCCCCAGTCGGAGATGGCCTGCACCTGGGTGCCGGCGGGCGGCGGGGTTCCCGGGGTCAGCGCGACCGGAAGCTCCCCGTGGGTGGGCGCGTTGCGCTCCAGGCTTTCGGCGATCAGATAGACGGAATCCTCGGTGATGTCCACGACGGTGGCCTTGTTGTGCGCGGTGCGGGCACCCGGGGTGCTGCTGCCGGTGATCGGCGGGTACGGCCGGTCGTAGACCAGAAAAGGCTGGGATCCGATCTTGATGGAGCTGCCCGGGGCGGCGGTGCCGGTGATGCTCAGCACCCGGCGGTCCAGGGTTTGGCGGCCTTCCCGGTGCCAGC
>JBBQYN010000240.1:0-4314 GCA_038208655.1 Actinomycetales bacterium | reverse complement strand
ACCATTCTCTCCCAGAGCCGCCCGTGTGTCGAAACCGTGCGGGGTCACGCGAAGATCAGGTACAGAATGTACGCCACTCCGGCCGAAGGCAGGATGGAATCGAGGCGGTCCAGCACGCCGCCGTGCCCGGGAAGCCACGAGCTCATGTCTTTGATGCCGAGGTCCCGTTTGATCAGGGATTCTGCCAGATCTCCGAAGGTCGCGCTGAGCAAAATCGCGGCACCGAAGATCAGGCCGAACCACCACGGCTGCTGCAGCATATACACCGCGAGGAACACCCCCGCGATCATGGTCACCAGGCCGGCACCGATGAAACCTTCCCAGGTCTTCTTCGGGCTGATGCTCGGGGCCATCGGATGCTTGCCGAAGGTCAGGCCGCTGGCATACGCACCGGTGTCCGCGGCGATGACCAGCGACACGAAGGCCAGTGTCCACCATTCCCCGCCGGGTTCACCCACCAGCAGCACGGCGAAGCTGGCCAGGAACACCACGTACACCTGGATGAAGATGCCCGCGCTGACATCACGCCAGACGTCGCGAGCGGCTGCCCGGTGCGACGGGACCACGAGCATCCCGACACGCCAGAGAGCGATCAGGGCGATACCGCCCAGAATGGCCAGCCATTGCCCGGTGGCCCCCCCGAAGAACGCTGTCGGGACGATGGCCACGCCGGCGATCACAGCGGGAATACGGGGAACGTTGAGCCCGGCCTGACGTAGGGCCTGCGCCAGTTCAAACACGGCCATCACTACGATCACGACGGCGAAGATCAGGAAGATCTCTTTGATCACGATCAGGCTGAACAGCACCGTCAGGCCCAGGACCAGGCCAATCAGGATGGCCAGGATAAGGTTGCGCCCGGTGCGCGCCTCAATACGTTCGTTGGTCTTGTCGATCTGAGCGCGGGTGGCCTGCACCTGACGTTCGAAGTCGGCCTTGGACGACTGCACCTGGCGTTCAAAATCCGAACGGGTGGACTGCACCTGCGCCTTCAACTCCGCACGCCGGGCACCACGCCCGCCCGCTCGAGCACGCGGTGAACGTGCGCCGGGCTCCGAAGGGAGCGCCGACCCGGAATCTGAGTCAGGTGTCGTCATGGTGGCACTCCCTAGATTTCGAGGAGCTCCGCTTCCTTACGTTTGAGAGCATCGTCAATGGTGTCGACGTGGCTCTTGGTGATGAGCTCGAGTTCCTTTTCGGCGCGACCCAGTTCGTCCTCACCGATATCGCTTTTGAGGGCGTCGAGTTCGTCCTTGGCCTTCCGGCGGATGTTGCGCACGGACACCTTGTGATCCTCGGCCTTGGTCTTGACGACCTTGACGAAATCCTTGCGGCGGTCGGTGGTCAGCTCGGGCAGGGATGCGCGAATGATGACACCATCGTTGCCGAGGTTGGCACCGAGGTTCGGCGTGTCCCGAATGGCCTGCTCAATGTCCCGCATGGCACCCTTGTCGTACGGGGTGATCAGAAGCGTGCGGGCTTCCTGGTTCTGCAACGACGCCAGCTGCTCCAGTGGCGTCATGGTGCCGTAGTAACTGACCAGGATCTTGGCGAACATTTGCGGGTTCGCCCGTCCGGTCCGCACGGTGGCGAAATCTTCTTTGGCTGCTTCCACAGCCTTCTTCATGCGCGCAGTGGCGTCGGACAGAACATCCGCGATCACAGTGACTCCTTCTTCGGTGGCTGAATCAAGCTTAGTTGGAGACGCGGGTGCCCAGATCATTGCCCAGGATGGCGGCGGTCACGTTACCGTCCGGGGCCATGCCGAAGACCTGCATCGGCATGCTGTTGTCCATGCAGAGGCTGAATGCGGTCGAGTCCACGACCTTGAGTCCCCGCTGCAGGGCTTCGTGGTAGGTGATGTGGTCGATCTTCTGGGCGTCGGGGTTGGTGCGCGGGTCGTCGCTGTAGACCCCGTCGACACCGTTCTTGGCCACGAGAACAACGTCCGCGTCGATTTCGAGTGCGCGTTGCGCGGCAACGGTGTCGGTGGAGAAGTAGGGCAGGCCGGCGCCGGCGCCGAAGATGACCACGCGTCCCTTTTCGAGGTGGCGTTCAGCGCGACGGGGAATGTACTGCTCGGCGACCTGGGTCATCGAGATGGCGGACTGCACGCGGGTTTCCGCGCCGGCCTGCTCGAGGAAGTCCTGCAAGGCGAGGGCGTTCATCACGGTGCCGAGCATACCCATGTAGTCGGCACGGCCGCGGTCCATGCCGCGCTGGGACAATTCGGCGCCGCGGAAGAAGTTGCCGCCGCCGACCACGATGGCGACCTCGACGGTCTTGGCGGCTTCGGCGATCTCGACGGCCAGGGCGCTCACCACGTCGGGGTTGACACCGACGCTGCCGCCACCGAAGGCCTCGCCGGACAGTTTGAGGAGGACCCTGCGCTTCTTGCCAGAATTGTTCATTGCGTGGGATGCCTTCCGTCGGGATTGTCTTAACGCTACCCGGTCAAGCCGGGGTACAGACACGAGAGGGCCGGGCTGCTCTCGCAACCCGGCCCTCGTCGCGGTGTGGTGAAACGGTGTGGCTACGCGCCGACCTTGAACCGGGCGAAGCCCGACACGGTCAGGTTGGCGTCGGCAAGAACCTTGCTGACGGAAACCTTGTTGTCCTTGGCGTAGTCCTGCTCGAGCAGGGCGACCTGCTTGAGGTAAGCCTTGACACGACCCTCCACGATCTTGGGCAGGGCCGCTTCGGGCTTGCCTTCGTTCTTGGAGATTTCGGTCACGATCTTGCGCTCGGTCTCTACAGCGTCAGCAGGAACGTCGTCAGCCGCGAGGTACTCGGGGTTGGCGAACGAGATGTGCTGGGCGACGCTACGTGCGGTTTCGGCGTCCGCTCCGGCGTATCCGAGAACGACACCGACCTGCGGGGGCAGGTCCTTGCTGGTCTTGTGCAGGTAGATCGAGAACGATTCACCCGACACGGACACGACGCGACGCAGTTCAAACTTTTCACCGATGATGGCGGCTTCGCCGTCGATGAGGTCCGACACGGTCTGCGTGCCGACCGGCGCGGCCAGTCCGGCCTCGACGGTGCTGGCTCCGGCCGCCGCGATGGCGTCCAGAACCTTGTCTGCCAGGGCCAGGAACTTGGAGCCCTTGGCCACGAAGTCGGTCTCGCAGGCGAGCTCGATCATGTACGCGGTGGTTCCGATTTCCTTGGCGGCGACGAGGCCCTCCGAGGTGGACCGGTCGGCACGCTTCGCGTTGCCCTTGGCACCCTTGAGACGCAGGATCTCAATGGCCTTGTCCATGTCGCCGTCGGCTTCCACCAGGGCGTTCTTGGTGTCGACCATTCCGGTTCCGAGGTTTTCGCGCAGGGCCTTGACGTCAGCCAGTGTGAAGTTAGCCATAGGTGTGTCCCTACTTGGTTTCGTCAGTGGCAGCAACGTCTGCCTCGGCGACGACTGCTGCAGCGTATGCGGCGGCGACGTCGGTGGTGGGAACGGCATCCGCGATGGTGACGGCGGAAGCGTCGACAACAACAGGTGCATCGTCCACGACGGGTGCAGCTTCGACGACTGCAGCGTCAACGGGTGCCGCGACGGCCTCGGTCTCGGCAGCGGCGTCTTCGGAACCCTTGAGCAGTTCAGCTTCCCACGCGGCGAGGGGCTCAACTTCGGCCTCCGGCTTGGCGTGGCGCTGGATGAGGCCCTCGGCTGCGGCGTCCGCGATGATGCGGGTCAGCAGGCCAACGGAACGGATGGCGTCGTCGTTGCCCGGGATCGGGTACTGCACGTCGTCGGGGTCGCAGTTGGTGTCGAGGATCGCGATGACGGGGATGCCGAGCTTTTTGGCCTCGTCAATGGCGAGGTGCTCCTTGTTGGTGTCGACAACCCACAACGCGGACGGCGTCTTGGTGAGGTTGCGGATTCCGCCGAGGCTCTTGTGCAGCTTGACGAGCTCGCGCTTCTTGATGAGCATTTCCTTCTTCGTGAAACCGCTCTTGGCGGTGTCTTCGAAGTCGAGCTCTTCGAGCTCTTTCATGCGAGCCAGACGCTTGGAGACGGTCTGGAAGTTGGTGAGAAGTCCACCGAGCCAGCGCTGGTTGACGTAGGGCTGGCCCACGCGCGTCGCCTGCTCCGAGATGGATTCCTGTGCCTGCTTCTTCGTTCCGACGAAGAGGATGGTGCCACCGTGGGCAACCGTCTCCTTGACGAAGTCGTAGGCCTTGTCAACGAACCCGAGCGACTGCTGCAGGTCGATGATGTAGATGCCGGAACGCTCGGTGAAGATGAAGCGCTTCATCTTCGGGTTCCAACGGCGGGTCTGGTGCCCGAAGTGCACGCCGCTGTCGAGCAGCTGG
>JBBQYN010000239.1:0-4328 GCA_038208655.1 Actinomycetales bacterium | reverse complement strand
ACGGCCATGATGCCGAACAGGCTGGCGGAGTACAGCCAGGTGGACACTCCGGCGGGGGAGAGGAACACCTCGGTGGTCAGGGAGAAGAAGGCGAAGATGCCCAGGGCGGCCACGAGCGCGCCGATCTCGGGGCGGCGCAGCAGCTTCTTGATCGGGCCGGCGGGCGTGAGGCGCTCATCGACCGGGGCGGATGCCGGTGGCGCGGGCGTCGCGGCGGGTGCGGTCAGCGTCATCGGGTGCCTTTGGCGGCGAACTCGGCGACCTGCGCCGCGTTCTCCTTCGTCACGAAGCCGGGGCCGGAGTAGACCGGCTGGCCGCCGCCGACGACGTCACCGTTGCGCAGCTGCAGGGTGAGGAACACGACGGGCAGGTAGCCCTGGGAGTACGGCTGCTGGTCGACGGCGAAGAGGATCGAGCCGTCTTCGATGAGGCCGGTGACGTCGGCGGAGACATCGAAGGTTGCCAGCAGTGCGGTGCCGCCGGCTTCGGTGTTGGCCTGTGCGGCGGCGACGGCGATGCCCGGGTTCAGGGTGAGCACACCGTCGATCGACGGGTCGGAGAGCAGCATGCTGCTGATGGTGTTCTTCGCGTCGGCGATGTTGGCCACGTCCACCTGCAGGTTGGTCACGGTGTCGAGCTTGTCGTCGGCGCCGGCGCAGCGTTCTTCGAGGGACACGTTGCCGGCCTCGTGGATGACGCAGATCACGTTGCTGGCGCCGGCCTTGGCCAGCTCCTCGCCGGCGCCCTGTCCGGCGATGAACTCGCTCTGGCCCACGTGGGTTTCGGCGCCGAACGCGGCGGACTGCTCGAGTCCCGCGTTGATGGTGATCACCGGGATGCCGGCGGCCACGGCCTTCTCGACGGCGCTGCGTACCCCGTCGGGGTTGGCCATTGACACGATGAGGCCGTCGGGGTTGCTCGCGATGGCGGCGTCGATGAGCTGGCTCTGCTTCACCGGGTCGCCGTCGCCCTGGTAGGTGACGTTCATGCCCAGGTCGGCGCCGGCCTGCTCGGCGCCGCTTTTCACGACGTCCCAGAAGTTGTCGCCGGGGGTGCTGTGGGTGACGACCGCGATGGTGCCGCTTTCGGCATCCGTTGACGCGGTCGTGGCGGTGCTGGATTCCTGGCCGGTTCCGGAGCAGCCGGCCAAAACCAGCGGTACGGCCAGGAGTAGCGCGAGCCAGGCCTTGCTGCGGCGTACGGGGGCGGCGGCAGCGCTGTCGCCGGAGTTGTCACGGGTGGTGGTGGTCAGGTTACGCATCAGTGGATCCTCCATTGGATACAGGTGCTGTGGTGGGGTGGGCGGGTGCGGGGGAAGGGTCGGGGGTGGCGGGGAGGCCGAGGATGAAGTCGATGCTCTGGCGCACGGCGTGGTGCGGGGCGTCGGCGAGGCCGGGTTCCTCGTGCAGGATGGTGTCTTGCTCCAGTACGTAGTATCCCGTGTAGCCGGCCTGTTCGAGGCTGGCGACGATGGTGGCCAGGTCGATGTCGCCCATGCCGAGGGGGGCGTAGAGGCCCTGGCCCACGGCATCCGTGTAGCTGAGCTCGCGGCTCATTACGCGGCGGGCCACGTCGGCCCGTACGTCTTTGAGGTGCACGTGGGAGATGCGGTCGGCGTGCTGCAGCGCGATCTGCACCGGGTCGCTCCCGCCGATGAGCAGGTGCCCGGTGTCCAGGCACAGGCCGATGTTCGACCCGGCGAGTACCCGGGCGACGTCGTCGGAGGATTCCACGAGGGTGCCCACGTGCGGGTGCAGCGACGCGACGATGCCTTGCGCGGCGGCGTACTCCCGGATGCGGTCGAGGTTCTGCAGCAGAGTCTGCCACTGGGCGTCGGTCAGGGTGGGGCGGGAGTCGTAGCCGGCCTCGCCGGTGTCGGCGGAGAGCACCAGGCGAGTGGCGCCGGCGGCGAGAAACCCGACCAGTTCGGCCGCGATCACCGGTACCGGGTCGGCGTCGGCGTCGTGCAGCACGATGGGCACGAATCCGCCGACGGCCACGAGGTCGTAGGCGGCGAGGGTGCGGGCCTTCTCGGCGGGGTCCTGGGGCAGAAAGCCCTCCGGGCCGAATTCGGTGGCCGTCACGCCGAGGTCGCGCATGTCGGCCAGCACCCGGTCGGGGCTGAGCTGCCAGCCCCAGCCGGGCACTTCGCAGACGCCCCAGGAGATGGGGGCGACGGCGATGCGTGCGGCGAGGGTCGGCTTCGGGGCGGTGCTGGTGAGCACGGGGTACCTCCACGGTGAGATAGGGGAGCGGGGCGGGCGGGCTGGGGCCGGGCCGGTGGGCGCCGGGCGGGCCCGCGGGTCAGGTCGCGAGGGCGAGCGTGCCGGCCACGCGCACGGGCTGGCCGGTGTCGAGGGACTGCTGCGCGGCATCCGCTACCCGGCTCGCGGCCACGGCATCGTCGGGGGTGCACGGGTTCTCGCGCTCGCCGCGCACGAGTTGCACGAACGCGGCCATTTCGCTGCGGTAGGCCTGGTCGAAGCGTTCCGCGAAGGTGCGGTGCGGGGTGCCGGCGGGAGCGCTGACGCCGGGTTCGGCCGAGATCACAGCGCTGTTGTCGTCGAGTCCCACGAGCAGGGTCGCCGCGGAGCCCTGCAGCTCCAGGCGCACGTCGTGGCCGCCGCCGTTATAGCGGCTGGCGCTGACGGTGCCGAGCATGCCGTTGTCGAAGGTGACCATTGCCAGGGCGGTGTCGACGTCGCCGATGGCGCCGATGGCCGGGTCGCCGTTGTTGCTGCCGCGGGCGTAGACCTCGACGATTTCGCGTCCGGTGAGCCAGCGCACAATGTCGAAGTCGTGCACGGAGCAGTCGCGGAACAGGCCGCCGGAGCCGGCGAGGAATTCGACGGGCGGCGGGGTCATGTCGCAGGTGGTGGCGCGCAGGGAGTGGATCCAGCCGAGTTCGCCGGCGTCGTAGGCGCGTTTGGCTTCGAGGTAGCCGGCGTCGAAGCGGCGCTGGTGGCCGATCTGCACGACGCCGTCGTGCTCGCGGATGTACTCGAGTACGGGCAGCGACTCGGCCACGTTCACGGCGACGGGCTTCTCGCAGAAGACCGGGATTCCGGCGTCGACTCCGGCGCGGATGTGCTCGGGGTGCAGGGCTGTTCCGGTGGCGATGACGAGGGCGTCGATGCCGGAGGCCAGCAGGGCGTCGACGCTCGGCAGGTACTCGGCACCGAGGTCGGCGGCGACACGCTGGGCGTGCTCGGCGGCGACATCCGTGAGTTTGAGGGTGTGGCCGAGGGCCACGATGTTGCGGGCGTGCATCACGCCGATGCGGCCGACGCCGATGAGTCCGAGCGTTACGTTGTTCATGAACTGTCCCTGCGTCGTCGAAGGTGTGCCGCGGTGTGCGGTGTGTGCGGTGTGCGTGTGCGCCGGCGGGCTCGGGGAGCCCTTTATTGGACCGGTCCAACATCTGTGATCAGGCTAGCCGATGACGGGTTGCGTCGTCAAGCAATGTCCTAACAAACTTTTGAACCGGTTGAACCGGTTGAACCGGTTGAACCGGTTGGCCGTCGGGGTCAGTCGCGGTCGGGTTGCGGTGCCCGGCTGCTGCCGCGGGCGGCCAGCACCGGCGTCTGCAGAACGATCGACGGTGCCAGGCCGGGGTCGGCGAGGCGCGCGACCAACAGTTCCCCGGCCCGTCGGCCGCCGTGGCCGTCGGCGTTGTCGATGCTCGTCAGGCTGATGTGCTGCATGCGGGCCGTGGGGGTGTTGTCGTACCCCACGATCGACAGGTCGTGCGGAACGACCAGGCCCAGCTCATCCGCTGCCGAGAGCAGGCCGAATGCCGCCATGTCGTTGACGGCGAAGATGGCCGTGGGGCGGATGGCAGCGTCGCCGCGCAGCAGGGTGAGGCCGGCGTCGTGGCCCTCGCGTTCGGTGAAGCCGCCGTCGACGGTGCGCATGAGGTCGCCGAGGCCGTGGGCGATCATGGCCCGTTCGTACCCGGCGCGGCGGGCGCGGCCCACGGGGGAGGGGCCCGCGCCGATGTGCGCGATGCGGCGGTGGCCCAGTTCGGCCAGGTGCTGCACGGCGAGCTGTGCGCCAGCCTCGTTGTCGCCGGTGACGATGTCGACCGACGGATGCGGGGCTGACGGAGCTCCGAGCACCACCGTGGGCACCTGGCTGACGGCGGCGATGAGGTCGGCTGTCTCGGGGAGGGTGCCCACGAGCACGAGTCCGTCCACGTGCATCTCGAGCAGTTTGCCGAGCAGGGACGAGCCGCCGCGGCTGTCGAGGCGGTGGTCGCCGAGCAGCATTTGCAGGCCGTGTTCGTTGAGTACCGCGTTGAGGCCGTCAACGGCGTCGACGAACCAGGG
>JBBQYN010000238.1:0-4341 GCA_038208655.1 Actinomycetales bacterium | reverse complement strand
AGGGAGACTCTTATGACCACCACGATCGAACGACCTCGGGCGGACTCCGCCCCCGGGTCAGTGCACGCCACCAGGCGTAAGCGGGACCGCACCAGCAAGACCGAGAACGTCGCGGGGCTGGCGATGCTGGCCCCCGCGGTGCTGCTGCTCGCACTGTTCATCTTCATCCCCGCGATCCTCGCGTTCGGGCTGGCCTTCACCAACGCCCGCCTCATCTCGCCCTACCCGGCCACGTTCGTGGGGTTCGACAATTTCGCTCGGCTACTCACGGATGCCTCGTTCTTTCGCGCGCTGCTGAACGTTGCGTACTTCGCCGTGGTCGTCGTTCCTTTGCAGGCCGGTCTCGCCCTCGTGATGGCGATTCTGGTGAACAAGAACGTTCGGGGAACCACCTTCTTTCGCACGGTGTACTTCCTGCCGGTGGTCACCTCCATGGTCGTGGTGTCGCTGCTCTGGCTGTTCATGTACCGCCAAGACGGCCTGATCAACGTGATCATCGAGCGGGTCACGCTGGGCCTGGTCACCGGGCCGGACTGGCTCAACGACACCTCAACATCCATGCCCGCCATCATTCTCATGTCGGTCTGGCAGGGTGTCGGATTCCACATGATCATCTGGCTCTCTGGGCTGCAGACGATCCCGGCCGACCTCTATGAGGCTGCCGACCTCGATGGCGTCTCCGCCTGGCAACGTTTTCGGTACATAACCTGGCCGGGCCTGGCCGCCACCCGAAGCCTGATTCTGGTGACCATCACTATTCAGGCGTTGAGCCTGTTCACGCAGATCAGCGTGATGACCCAGGGCGGGCCGCTCAACTCCACCACAACGGTGGTGTACGAAGCCGTGCAATCGGGCTTCGCCCAGCAGGAAACCGGCTACGCATCGGCGATGTCCCTGGTGTTCTTTGTCATCGTGCTGCTGATCTCGGTCGTGCAGCGTGTCCTCAGCAGAGAGAAGGCTTGATCGTGGCCATCGCAGAAGTGACCGCGACGAGCTCGTCGACGTCGGCGCTGACATCGGCGCTGCCCGGCAGGCGCGCGAAGAATTCGAAGAAGAAGCAGGTTCTCGGCGCGGGAGGATGGATGCTGCGGATCGGACTCGCCGTGGTGTTCCTCTTCCCGATCCTGTTCATGTTCGTGTCGTCGCTCAAGCCCGACCAGCAGATCTTCGGCGACCTCTCGTCGATCGCGGCGTTCCTGCCCATCGGCAACATCTCCATGGACAACTACGCGGCGGTCTTCGACAGGGTGCCCGCGGCACGGTTCTTGGTGAATTCGATCGGCATCTCCGCGATCACCGTCACCGCCGGCATCCTGGTCAACAGCCTCGCCGCTTTCGCCCTGAGCCGCATGAGAATGCGCGGTAAGTCCGTGATCCTTACGCTGATCATCGCGACGCTGATCGTGCCGTTCGAGACCCTGGCGCTGCCGCTGGTGTGGTGGGTCAACCAGCTCCCGGCATTCGCCTGGAGTGAACTCGGTTTCTACTTCACGACCGGGTGGATCGACACGTACCACGTGCAGATCATCCCGTTCATTGCCAACGCTTTCTCGATCTACCTGTTCCATCAGTACTTCGAGTCGATCCCGAAAGAGCTCGATGAAGCCGCACGGATGGACGGTGCCGGCTGGTTCCGCATCTACCGGCAGGTGGTCATGCCGCTTTCCGGGCCGGCGATCGCCACGGTCGCTATTCTCACGTTCCTGCCGGCGTGGAACTCCTACCTCTGGCCGCTGATGGTGGTGCAGACCGAGGAGCTTCGCCCGGTCATGGTCGGCGTGCAGTACTTCTTCCAGCTCAATGTCTCGTGGGGCGAAGTGATGGCGTATTCCACGCTGATCACCCTGCCCGTCGTGGCCCTGTTTATTGCTTTCCAACGTTCGTTCGTCAACAGCATCGCGTCCAGCGGTGTGAAGGGTTAGGTTCCATGTCTTTGCAATTGCCCGATAAGTGGATTTGGGATTCCTGGTACGTGCAGGTGGACGGGGTCACGCATGCCTTTTACCTGCACGCGAGCCGGGCGCTGGGTGACCCGGAGCGGAGGCACCGGCATCCGATCGTGGGTCATGCCGTGAGCACCGACCTGACCGAGTGGACCGTGGTGCAAGACGCCGTGATCGTGTCGGATGCGCCGGCGTTTGACGACGGGACCACCTGGACAGGGAGCGTGGTGCAGGCCGACGACGGCGTGTGGTGGATGTTCTACACCGGCACCTCGCTGGCGGAGAACGCCCAGGTGCAGCGTGTGGGCGCGGCGACGTCGCCGGACCTGCTGACCTGGACCAAGGTGCCCGGCCTTCTTGTTGAGGCCGCTCCGGAGTACTACGAACAGTTGGATCTGTCGCTGTGGCACGATCAGGCCTGGCGCGACCCGTGGGTGTTCCGGTTTGCGGGGGAGCAGACCTGGCAGATGCTGGTCACCGCGCGCGCCAACACCGGCGACCCGGCCGTGCGCGGCGTGCTCGGCCACGCCACGAGCGACGACCTGCACACCTGGACGGTGCAGCCGCCGCTCAGCCAGCCCGGCCAGGGTTTCGGCCAGCTGGAGGTGTTCCAGTTCGAGATCGTGGACGGCGTGCCGATTCTGCTGTTCTGCTGCGGCGTGGCCGAGCTGTCCCCGGAACGCCAGGCCGCCGGCGAGGTGGGCGGCGTGTACAGCGTGCCCGTTGATGCCCGGCTGGAAAAGGTGGATTTCACCGGCGCGGCGCTGTTCGACCGCACCGACCTGTACGCGGCCCGGCTGCTGCAGGACGCCGACGGCGGCTGGGTGCTGCTCGGGTTCCTCAACATGGTCGACGGGGAATTCGTCGGCGAGCTGAGCGACCCGATCCCCGTGACAGCGGATGCGGCGCGCGGCCTGATTCACCGGGTCGCGTAAGGCCTCGCTCGCCGACCTAGCCCCTCTCGTTGGTCGTGTGGCGGTCTCGATGCTCCTATAGATGTCAAGCCGAGATTGCGGCTTGTTGGTGGCGTTCTCGGATGGTGATCAGGATCTGGAACATCTCCCGCGCGACGTAGCGTTTGAGCAGGCGCATGGCTTCGCGTTTCGTCTTCCCGCGGGCGAGGGCTTTCACGACGTACTCGCGGGTTTCCTCGTGGGATTTCATCCTGACCATCACGATTCGGTAAGCCGCTGAGTTGCCTTGACGGTGGCCACCACGATTCAACCGGTGCCGGGTGGTCTTCCCCGATGAGGCTTGAATCGGAGCGGTGCCGATCAGGTGCGCGAAAGCAGATTCACTGCCCAGCCGATCAACGTTTTCACCCGCGACGATCAGCATCGTCGCGGCAACATCCGGCCCAACACCGTGCGCCGCGAGCAGTTCCGAAGCATATTCCTTCACGATCTCGCCGAGACGTTTCAGCAACCGGTCAGTCTCGGTGAGCAACTCCACATAACGTTTTCCCAAGGACCGGAGAACGTTCTTCGTTTCGGTCATGACGAGGTCGTCAGCCTGGCGCACGGGAAGTTTTGCGCAGCGCAATGCCAGGTTCTTCGCCTTGAGTTTCGCCAGACCCATCCGCAGGTCTGCGGGAGCGCTGACGATCAGGCCCTGCAGCTGATTCATGATCTCGGTGCGCTGTTTCACCTGTAAGCGACGCGAGGTGCGCAGCACGCGCAGGGCCTCGACGAAGCCGTCCTGCTTCTTCGGGACGGCGGTAGCGAGCTCGTTGAGGACAGCGCGCGCGGCGTTGTAAGCGTCGATCTGGTCGGTCTTGCCGCGCAGCCGGCGCAGCTGCTTATCCGGCGCGATGACGTCGATGACGGGGATGCCACGGCGGGTCAGTTCCCGGGTGAGTCCGGCCCCGTAAGATCCGGTGCCCTCGACGCCAGCACGGCCGATCCGGCCGACGCCGGTCGCCCAGTTGATGAGGTCGGAGTACCCGGCGGTGGTCGCGTCGAACTTCCGGTCAGCGATCGATTTGCCGACGTGGTTGATGACGGCCGCGTGGTGAAATTCTTTGTGCGTATCGACGCCGAGGATCAGATCTTTGGGGGAATAGGTCATGCTGAATACAGCCCTTCTTGTTGGAGGGTCAGCGTTCAGGAGCACCGTCAGACAGGTCAGTGATGAGGCTGGAGCCAAGCTCCTATTAGGTCATGGTGGTGCTCCCGAACGCGACAATACGTTCGGGGGCCGGACACCGGGCGACGCATCGAGACAAAGACAACCGAAGCGTCAGACAAGCTCAGAGTCAGACCGGGCCAACCCCCTGTAACCATCATCACTGACAAGCTCGACCAACGAACTAGGCCCGCCGCCACCCCCGCCGCTGGTCGTAACCCGCGAGCAGGGCGTGCCTCGGAACTCTCCCAGGGGCCCCGCCTCAACCCAAACC
>JBBQYN010000237.1:0-4372 GCA_038208655.1 Actinomycetales bacterium | reverse complement strand
GTGAGCCAGTACGCCCAGCAGCAGCACGGCAACGGCGACCAGCCCGAGCAGCGGAGTCATGACGTCGCTGGCCAGCTGCGTGCCGGGGCCACTCACCTGATAGGTGAGAATCTCGGTGTCGTAGTACACCGCGACGGCCGGGTCACCGAGCGCCGCCCGCCACATCCAGAACCCGGCGAGCGGCGATACGACCAGCACCCCCCGCCCGGACAGCTCGGTGATGAAGCTCAGCACGTGCGCTCCGCTGCCGCGCGCGATGCTCCCCACGATGGCGGCAAGCATGATGACCAGGCTGGTCGCGGCGGCGACGACGAACACCCGCGCCCGCTGGGCCGAGGTCACCAGCAGCGCCGCGATGACCGCGGCGGGCCAGACCTTGATCCAGGTGGCCGCGGTCAGCAGCGCCGCGGCGAGCACGGGCCGCTCCGCCGCCCAGAGCAGGGCCAGAATCACCAGCGGGGCGGTAACACCGTCGATGCGGCCGAGGGCGACAGGGCCCAGCAGCAGCAGAAAGACCAGCCACCACCAGGCGACCCGGTACCAGCGTCGGGCGGTCATGGCGCCGTCGGCGGCCTCGCCGTAGCGGCCGGTGCCGGTGGCCCGCACGATGCGCCGCAGCAACAGCGTGAAAACGGCGACGTTGCACAGGGTCACCAGAGCCAGCCAGGTGGTGGTGTAGTTCTCCGGCCCGAACGCCAACGCCGCCACGATCGGTACGGCGGCCAGGACCGGATAGACGAAGTCTGCGGTGATGCCCACGAGCACGGTGTTGGAGGCGATCCCCTGCGCCCAGTGCAGGTAGACGATGTCGACGTCGCCGAGCGGGTAGCCCGGCCCGTGCAGCGCGAGCGCCACGAGCGCCACGTGCACGAGGGCGAAGCCCGCGATGAGTGGCAGCAGGCGCCCGGCCGCCCGCCAGATCTGCTCAATCATGCGCGGTCGGGCCGGCGGTTTCCGGGCGGAGGGCCGCCGGGCCAACCAGCAGCGCGGCGATCGTGCGGGGCACGGCGTCGGCCACGTCGAGGGCCGCGATCGGGCCGCCCTGCGAAGCCCGATGCGCGGCGTCGGCGTGAATCCACGCGGCCGTTGCGGCCAGGGCGGGCAGCGCCCGCGGGTTCGTGCGCAGCTGCTCGGAATGGGTGGCCAGCAGGGCCCCGAGAATTCCCCCAAGCACATCGCCCGAGCCTGCGGTCGCCAACCAGGCCGGCGCCCCCGACACCTTCAGACGGATGCCGCCGGGGGCGGCCACCAGGGTCACGGCGCCCTTGAGAAGCACGGTCACCCCGAGCGTCTCTGCGGCGCGGACGGCCCAGTCCCCCGGCGCCCGGGCCACGTCCTGCGCGGTCGCGGCGCAGCCGGACGGCACGATACCGCGCGCCGCGGCCCTGCCGAGCAGCCCCGCCAGCTCGCGAAAGTGCGGGGTGATCACGGTGAGGCGTCCGGACTGCCGGCCCGGGGCATCCGTTTCGGTCGGGCCGCCGCTGCCCGTGACCCCCGACGGCGCACCGGCAGCCGTGTCGCCGAGGTGGGACAGCACCAGGTCAAGGGCACCGGCGTCGCAGATCGTGGGCAACGCCTCGTGGAGAGCGGCCTGCAGCATCGCGGTCGTGTCGGGGGCGCGGTCGTCGGCGTTGATGCCCGAACCCAGCAGCCAGGCCTGCACGCGGCCGGGGCCCACGACCACTTCGGGGCGGCGCTGCAGCACCAGCTGAGCGGCCGCGGCCGGGCCCTGGTAGCGGATCATGCCCAGTCCCGTGCGCGCTGCGGCCTGAACGCCGAGCACGGCCGCGCCGGGGTACTGCGCCGACCCGGTGCCCACGCCCAGAACACCGCGGGAGTACTTGTCGTCGTCGGCGCGGGGCCGCGCGATCCAGGCGGCGGCGTCGGCGGCGTGCCAGGGCGTGAAGTCGGACATGCCCCCACGATAGGGCTAATTGCCCGACCCCCTCCCCGCGAGACGACACGTCTTGCCCCACAAACGCTGGCAAAGTCATATGGTCGTAGCAACGCTCTAAGAATGGAGCGTTCATGGTCAAGTTATTCCCCGCGAAGACTCGTACCGAATTCGTCGATCTCATGTGCTCGGGCCACTCAACTGGGGTCGCGGCTCGGCGTGTCGGCGCGTCGCACTCCAGCGGCAGGCTGTGGTGGTCGCAGTCTGGTGGCATGACACTCACCGTGGGCCGCACCGGGGGCCTCGCCGACCCCGCGCCCTCCCCGACAAGCCCCAATGACCGGACGATGAATTTAGCTGATCGGGGGATGATTCAGATGGGCCGGAGAAGCGGATTGAGTTACACCGAAATTGGCACCGCGATCGGTCGAAACAAGTCCGTCGTCTGGCGGGAAGTGAACCGCAACAGCAGCCCGGATGGGGTCTATTACGCCTCCGTCGCCCACGCGAAAGCGCATCAGTCCCGGCGTCGGCCGAAAGTGTTCAAGCTGCTCGAGAACGAGTCCCTGTGCCAGCTGATCGCAATCTGGATGGACGATGGCTGGAGCCCGAAACTGATCTCCCGCATGTTGGCGAAGTACTGCCCGGACGATGAGACTATGCAGGTGAGCCACGAGACCATCTACCAAGCGTTGTATGTTCAAACCCGCGGAAACCTGCGGGCAGATCTGGCGGAGAAGCTCAGCTTGAAGCGCAAGCAACGCGTCTTACGCGGCACTGACCGGCGCAGCAACAGCCCCTATAAGGACGCGTTCAAGATCAGCCAACGGCCCGCTGAGGTCGCTGACAGGGCCGTCCCTGGGCATTTGGAAGGTGACCTCATCATCGGCAAGGATGGGACCGCCATCGGCACCCTCGTCGAACGCACCACCCGCTTCGTGATCCTGCTCCACCTCGACGGTGACCACACCGCAGAGACCGTCGCGGCGGCGATGATCCGGGAGATGAAAGACCTCCCCGACCACCTGCGCCGCTCCATCACCTGGGACCGCGGAACCGAGCTGGCGCAGTACGCCACGATCCAAACCGCCCTCGACACGACGCTGTACTTCTGCGACCCGCACTCGCCCTGGCAGCGCGGCAGCAACGAGAACACGAACCGCTTGCTGCGGTTCTGGTTCGAGAAGGGCTCAGACCTCTCCACCCACACCGCCGAGGATCTCCGCCGCACGGCCGCCAAGCTCAACCGACGCCCGCGCCCCACCCTCGATCTCGACACCCCCGCCCAACGGCTCAACCAGCTGCTCCTCGCAGCCTAAAACCACCGCGTTGCTACGACAGCTTGACTTTGCCAGCGGGCAAAGGGGCAAAACGTGTCGTCTCGCGGAACTGCGGGCGGGGTCAGCGCAGCAGTGCGTCGGCGGTGGCCCGCGCCCAGGCCTCGGCGTCGGCCAGGGACTCCCGGGTGAGGGTTCCGGTCTGCTCATGGCTGTCCACGACGCGCAGCACGGTGTCGACGATGTCGAGAAAACCGATGCGTTGAGCGTGGAACGCGGCGACGGCCTGCTCATTCGCGGCGTTGAACACCGCAGGGTAGGTTCCCCCGGCCCGGCCGACCTGCTTGGCCAGTTCCACGGCGGGGAAGGCGGCATTGTCGAGGGGTTCGAAGGTCCAGGTGTGCGGCGTGGTCCAGTCGATCGGGGCACCGACGGCGGCGACCCGGTTCGGCCAGTCCAGCCCCAGCGAGATGGGCAGGCGCATGTCGGGCGGGCTGGCCTGTGCGATGGTGGACCCGTCGACGAACTCCACCATGGAGTGCACGACGGACTGCGGGTGCACCACGGCCTCGATGCGGTCGTAGTCCACATCGAAGAGCAGGTGCGCCTCAATGATCTCCAGGCCCTTGTTCACCAGAGTGGCGGAGTTGGTGGTCACGACCAGGCCCATGTCCCAGGTGGGGTGGGCCAGCGCCTCCGCCGGCGTCACCGAACGCAGCTGCTCCCGGGTGCGGCCGCGGAACGGCCCGCCCGAGGCCGTGAGCACGAGCCGCCGCACCTCGGCCGCAGTTCCCGACAGCAGCGCCTGGGCGATCGCGGAGTGCTCCGAGTCCACGGGCACGATCTGCCCGGGTGCGGCGAGGGATTTCACGAGGTCACCGCCCACGATCAGGGACTCCTTGTTGGCGAGCGCGAGTGTGCGCCCGGCCGTCAGTGCGGCGAGCGTGGGCCCGAGGCCCACCGATCCGGTGATGCCGTTGAGCACGACATCCGCCTCGACATCGCACACCAGCTGCTCGGCCTCGACAGCCCCGATCGCGGTGTCGCCAACGTGGAACTGGGCGGCTTGCTCGGCCAGCAGCGTTCGATTGCTGCCCGCCGCGAGCCCGACCACCTCAAATCGTTGCGGGTTGGCGCGGATGACGTCGAGGGCCTGTGTTCCGATGGAGCCCGTGGACCCGAGGATGATTACTCTCTGCAC
>JBBQYN010000236.1:0-4373 GCA_038208655.1 Actinomycetales bacterium | reverse complement strand
AAACCGGAGAATGCCGTCAGCGGCACCCTGTACAAATCCAACTCCTCCGATTTTCCCGTGACCGTCAGTGCGCAGGAAGGCAAGTTGCGGTTGTGGCGAAACACCAGCCTGACTGCGCTCGCCGCCGGCACGACCCAGGCCCTTGCCGCCCACACCATCGGCTACGAGGCCAACGAAGACGCCGACAACGGTTTTCGCCCGGCTGGCCTGATTCGCTTGTCCACCCACACCGGAGCCATCGACCAGTTCGTGGGCGACTTCGGCAATACCACCGCGCCCGGCACCACCACCCACCACCTCACCCAGTACCGCGCCGCGAGCGGAGCCCTGGTCTTCTCTGCCGGCAGCGTGCAGTGGGCCTGGGGTCTGGACGCCAAGCACGACGGTAACGGAGCCGCAGCGGATGTTCGCCTGCAGCAGGCACAGGTGAACCTGCTCGCCGACATGGGCGCGCAACCGCTCACCCTGCAGAGCAACCTCGTGGCCACCACAAAAAGCACCGACACGACCGCCCCCACCACGCAGATCAGCGCGCCGGCCGCGGGCGTCAGCGTGACCAACGGAACCGCTGTCACCGTCACCGGCACGGCGGCCGACATCGGCGGGGTCGTGGCCGGCGTGGAGGTGTCCACGGATGCCGGCGCCACCTGGCGGGCCGCGACGGGCACCACGACGTGGTCATTCACTTACCTGCAGCAGGGGACCGGAACCGTCACAGTCCTGGCCCGGTCCATCGATGACAGTGCCAACTATGCCTCAACCCCGGCTGCCCTGCCGCTGACCGTCGCCGGGCCGTACTCCGTGTTCGGAGCCGAGACGCCGCCCATCGCCGATTCCGGTGATGCGGCAGCCGTGGAACTGGGTCTGCGCTTCACTCCGACGGTAGACGGTTACGTCAGTGCTGTGCGCTTCTACAAGAGCTCCGCCAACACCGGCACCCACACCGGTACGCTCTGGAACGCAGCCGGCAACCGTCTTGCCGTGGTCACCTTCAGTGGGGAGAGCGCATCTGGATGGCGGAGCGCGACCTTCTCGACCCCTGTGCCGGTCAGTGCCGGGCAGACCTACACGGTGTCGTACTACGCCCCAAAGGGGCACTATTCGGTCACGCCGTACTACTGGGCGTACCGCAGCACGGCCACGACACCACTTGCCGTGGCGGGCGGCTTCGGCGCCACTCCGGCCGGGGTCTACAACTCCAACGGAGCCTTCCCCACCAGCACATTCCGGGGCAACAACTACTTCGTGGATGCCGTATTCATTCCGGGTGCCCTGCCTGTGGCGCCCTCGGACCCGGCCGGATCGACGACGCTGTTCGGCTCCGAGACCCCGACGATCTCGGAAGCCAACGATTCCGCAGCTGTGGAGGTCGCGGTGGCCTTCTCGAGCTCGGTA
The DNA here is from genome assembly GCA_038208655.1 of Actinomycetales bacterium. Lineage (GTDB taxonomy): Bacteria > Actinomycetota > Actinomycetes > Actinomycetales > Microbacteriaceae > Cryobacterium. The sequence goes on along the minus strand of JBBQYN010000236.1, from coordinate 2,978 downwards.
GCCGGGTCGGTGTCCGCCATCAAGTTCTATAAGGGGCTCGGCAACACGGGCACCCATGTGGGCCGGCTCTGGTCCGCCGACGGAACGGTGCTCTCGACCGTGACCTTCATCAACGAGACGGCCATCGGCTGGCAGAGCGCCACCCTCGGCACCCCGGTTAACCTCACGGCCGGAGCCAGCTACACGGTGTCGTACCTGGCCCCGCAGGGCCGGTACTCTCTCACCAGCGCGTACTTCTCCACTTCCAAGGTCAGCGGCACCCTCACCGCACCGGCCACGAGCAACGGCCGTTATCGTTACGGCAGCTCCGGTGCGGTGCCGACGCTGACGTACAACGCCACCAATTACTTCGTCGATGTGGTCTTCACCCCCGGGTCCACGAGCACCCCAACGCCAACGCCGACGCCGACCCCAACGCCAACGCCGACGCCGACGCCGACGGCCGGATCGAGCACCATATTCGGCACCGAAACGCCGACCGTCGAGGCCGCCGCCGACACCGCCGCCGTGGAACTCGGAGTGTCGTTCACGCCCACCGTCGCCGGAACGGTCACCGCCATCCGCTTCTACAAGGGCACCAGCAATACCGGGGTGCACGTGGGCCGGCTCTGGTCGGCCACCGGCGCGAACCTAGCCACCGTCACCTTTGCCAATGAAAGCGCCAGCGGTTGGCAGAGCGCACAGCTCTCCACCCCCGTGACGCTCGCCGCGGGCACAAGCTACGTCGTATCCTATTTCGCGCCACAGGGGCGCTACTCGGTCACGTCGGGATATTTCAGCACCGCGAAAAGCAGCGGGCCGCTCACGGTCCCCATCACCGGGAACGGGCGCTACCTCTACGCGAGCAGCGGCGGGTTCCCCAGCCAGTCCTACAAATCTTCCAACTACTTCGTCGACATCACGTTCGTTCCCGCCGCCTAGGGCGGTCCTAGACCCGAGAGTCCGGCCACGGCCGACTAAGAGAAAGACGAGACACACCATGACAGCGAAACTGCGAATCGCCGTGGTCGGAGCGGGCTACTGGGGCCCCAACCTGGCCCGAAACTTCGGCGCCAGCGCCGACTGGGAACTGGTCGCCATCTGCGACCTGGACCGTGACCGTGCCCAGGCCCTGTCGGACCGGGTCGGCGGGGCCACCGTGTACACCGACCTCGACTTACTCCTGGCCCGGCCCGACCTAGACGCGGTAGCCGTGGCCACACCGGCCCACACCCACAACGGTGTCGTGCTCGCGGCGCTCCGGGCGGGAAAGCACGTGCTCGTCGAAAAACCCCTCGCCGACAGCTACGAACGCGGTTCCGAGATGGTTGCCGAGGCTGCGGCCCTCGGGCTGACGCTGATGGCCGACCACACCTACTGCTACACCCCCGCGGTACTGAAAATTCGGGAGCTGATACAGGAGGGCGCGCTGGGCGAGATCCTCTTCATCGACTCGGTACGCATCAACCTGGGCCTGATCCAACCGGATGTCGATGTCTTCTGGGATCTGGCCCCGCACGACCTCTCCATCATCGATTTCGTACTTCCCGGCAGCTTACGCCCCCGCTCGGTGTCGGCGCATGGCGCGGATCCGCTCGGCTCCGGAAAAGCCTGCATCGGCTACCTCACAATTCCCCTGGCCAACGACGCCATCGCGCACGTGCACGTGAATTGGCTCAGCCCCACCAAGATTCGCCGCATCGTGATCGGTGGGACCAATCGCACCCTGGTCTGGGACGACCTCAACCCACAGCAGCGGCTGAGTATTTACGACCGCGGCGTCGACCTGACGCAGCAGACCGTCGACGGCGTCGATCGGTCCTCGTCGATGGTCTCGTACCGGCTCGGCGACACCTGGTCGCCCGCGCTACCGGAACGGGAGGCGCTCGCCGCCATGGCCGCCGAATTCGCGGCGAGCATCCGCAGCGACCGGCACGCCCGCACCGACGGGGAAGCGGCCCTGCGCGTGTTGGCGGTGTTGGAAGCGGCCAGCCACAGCCTCACCGATGCCGGCACCATGACCGAGGTGCAGGGTGGCAGCCTGGCCGCTGTGACGGTCGGGACGGTGAACCGATGAGCGCGCTCACCGAACCGACCCTGGCCGGTGCCCGGGTGCTCGTGACCGGCGGCGCCGGCTTCATAGGCAGCCACCTCGTGGACGCTCTGCTGTCTCGCGGAGCCGACAGCGTGCGCGTCCTGGACAACCTCGAGAACGGCACCCGTCAGAATCTGGTGCATCTCGAAGGCGACCCGCGTTTCATGCTCCAGGTCGGCGACGTGCGCAGTCAGGCCGACCGGCGTGACGCCCTCGACGGCGTTCAGATCGTCTACCACTTGGCCTGTCTCGGGGTGCGGCACAGCCTGCACGACCCCATCGAGAACCACCTCGTCAACGCCCGCGGAACCCTGGACATGCTCATGAGCGCTCGCGAAGCCGGGGTTGACCGCTTCGTGTACGTGAGCACCAGCGAAGTCTTTGGGACCGCGCAGTACGCTCCCATGGATGAGCGGCACCCTACCTGGCCGGAAACCGTGTATGGCGGCAGCAAACTGGCCGGCGAGGCTTACGCCCGGGCGTTCTATCGCACCTACGGCACGGACACCGTCGTGGTTCGTCCCTTCAATACATACGGAGAACGCAGCCACTTCGAAGGGGACAGCGGCGAAGTGCTGCCGCGCACCATCGTGCGGCTGCTGGCCGGACACCGCCCGGTGATCTTCGGTGACGGCGAACAGACCCGCGATTTCATGCACGTCTCCGACACGGCGGCGGCCCTGGCCCTGCTGGGGCGCAATCCTGACGTGGCTGGGGAAACGATTAACCTCGGGTCGGGCTCCGAAGTCACCATGAACGATCTGTGCCGCGCGGTGGCCGAAGCAGTAGGGCGACCTGATCTCACCCCCGAACACACCGAGGCCCGGCCCGGGGACGTGCGCCGCCTCATCGGCGATCCCCGCCACATGCACACGTTGACCGGTTTCGTTCCGCAGACAGATTT
>JBBQYN010000235.1:0-4387 GCA_038208655.1 Actinomycetales bacterium | reverse complement strand
GAAATTATGACGAACCACCAGCACCCCTCCGACTCGAACCAGGCGGGCATCGTGCACGAGAGCATGGACCACACAGGCATGGACCGCTCCGAGCACTCCGAGCACTCCGAGCACTCCGGCAATACAGGCCACGCCGGCGACGGCGGCCACAGCGGCCACAGCGGGCATTCTGGTCACGCCGATCACGTGGCCCAGTTCCGCCGGCTGTTCTGGATCATGCTCGCGATGGCCGTTCCGGTTGTGGTCTTCAACACCATGTTCGCCATGCTGCTCGGCTACGACCTGCCGGCCAGCGGCCCGGTCACCTGGATCTCGCCGGCGCTCGGCACGGTGATGTACGTCTGGGGTGGACGTCCGTTCCTGACCGGCGCGGTGTCGGAACTGAAAGAACGCAAGCCCGGCATGATGCTGCTGATCGCCCTCGCGATCACGGTGGCTTTCCTCGCGTCCTGGGGTGCGAGCCTCGGCATCATCGACGCGCAACTCGATTTCTGGTGGGAACTCGCCCTGCTGATCGTGATCATGCTGCTCGGGCACTGGATCGAGATGCGCTCCCTGGCCCAGACGTCGTCGGCGCTGGATTCCCTCGCCGCGCTGCTGCCCGATGAAGCCGAACGTGTCGAGGGCGACACGACCGTGCGCGTCTCCCCCACCGACCTGGTTCTCGACGACGTCATCGTGGTGCGCCCGGGCGGGCGAGTTCCCGCCGACGGCCGCATCGTCGAGGGCGCCGCAGACGTCGACGAGTCGATGATCACCGGCGAATCCCGCGCGGTCAGCCGGGGCCCCGGAGACGCGGTCGTGGCCGGCACCGTTGCCACCGATTCCGCACTGCGGGTGCGTGTCACCGCGGTCGGCGACGACACCGCCCTCGCTGGTATCCAACGCCTCGTGACCGAGGCCCAGGGATCTTCGTCGAAGGCGCAGCGCATCGCCGACACCGCGGCTGGCTGGCTGTTCTGGTTCGCCCTCGGCGCCGCCGTGATCACCGCCGTGGTCTGGACCCTTCTGGGGCAGCCGCAGGATGCCGTGATCCGCACGATCACCGTGCTGGTCATCGCCTGCCCGCACGCCCTCGGCCTGGCCATCCCCCTCGTGGTGTCCATCGCCACCGAGCGAGCTGCGAAGGGTGGCGTGCTCATCAAGGATCGCCTGGCCCTGGAAAGCATGCGCACCGTCACCGCGGTGCTCTTCGACAAAACCGGCACGCTCACCCGCGGCGAGCCGACGGTCACGCACGTGCAGACCACCGGCGGCCACAGCGACGCCGAGGTGCTCGCGTGGGCGGCTGCGGCCGAAGCCGACAGTGAGCATCCGCTCGCCCGGGCCATCGTGAACGCCGCGGCGAGCCGCGACCTGAGCGTGTCGCGCGCCACCGACTTTCAGACCTCAGCCGCGGTCGGCGTCACCGGAACCGTCGACGGGCACGAGATCAGCGTGGGAGGCCCGAGCATGCTCAAGAGCCACGACGCCGCGGCCCTTCCGGTCACCGCGGAGTGGGCTGAGCAGGGTGCCATCATTCTGCACGTGCTGCGCGACGGCGTCGTGGTCGGCGCCCTCGGGCTCGCCGATGAGGTGCGTCCCGAGTCTCGGCAGGCCGTGGACGCGCTGCAGGCGCGCGGCGTGCAGGTGGTCATGATCACCGGCGACGCGGATGCCGTGGCTCAGGCCGTGGCCGCCGACCTTGGCATCGACCGGGTCTTCTCGGGCGTGCGCCCGGAGGACAAGGCCAAAAAGGTCGCCGAGCTGCAGCAGGAAGGGCGCCGGGTGGCCATGGTCGGTGACGGCGTCAACGACGCCCCCGCCCTGGCCCAGGCCGACGTGGGCATCGCCATCGGTGCGGGAACGGATGTTGCGATCGCCTCGGCCGGAGTGATCCTCGCCAGCGACGACCCGCGGTCCGTACTCTCGGTGATCGAACTCTCCAACGCCAGCTACCGCAAGATGAAGCAGAACCTGTGGTGGGCGGCCGGCTACAACCTAATCTCGGTGCCGCTAGCCGCCGGGGTGCTCGCTCCCATCGGTTTCATCCTGCCGATGGAAGTCGGCGCGTTGCTGATGTCGGTGTCGACCGTGGTGGTGGCTGTGAACGCCCAGTTGCTGCGCCGGCTCGACCTGCGACCAGCGGAGAGCCTGGGCGTCGAGGCCTGACCCGGCTCAGGGGCGGCGGCCCACCCAGGCCGTGCGCGAGGTGCGCACGGTGAGGTCGCCGCGGTGCAACAGACTGCCCGGCCCGTCGCCGAGGAGGGTGTCGAGGGCGGCCAGGTCATCGGCGGCGAGCAGGTCCTGTAGCACCGCGCGCACCCGCACGAGGTAGGCCCGGGCATACCGCCCGGTCGCCGCCGGCTGCGGCGCGGGGAGGTCGATGACGAAGGTGCGCTCCATGACGTCGTCGAATCCGGCCTGTTCAAGCCGCGGTCCCCAGTTCGGGTGACTGAACGCGACGCCCTTCGCGTCGACGGCCGCGTGTTGTCGGGTTTCCAGGCCGGGCCGGCCGAAACCGATGTCGTCGGGCAGAAAGCGCGGCGGGGCATCCATTTCAACGGCCACGAACAGGCCGCCGGGGGTGAGGGCGCCGAACACGTCGCGCAGCAGGCGTTCGGGCTGTGCCATTTCGTGCAGAGCGGATGCCGACCAGACCAGGTCGACCGGGTGGACATTGGGCCAGCCCGTGTTCAAGTCGGCGGACACGGCGGTGACTCGCTCGGTCAGGCCGGCCGCATGGGCCGCATGCTGCACCCGGGCCAGCATGGCCGGGGAGAAGTCGAGTGCCAGCATCTGTGCGTCGGGAAAGCGCGCGGCGAGGGCGATCGTGCCGGTGCCCGTGCCTGCCCCCAGGTCGAGCACTCGGGTCACGGTGAGGTCGGCGGCGAGGTGCTGAACCCAGGCGGTGACCTCGGTCAGGTAGTCCTGCAGCACGAGGGCGTCGAGGTCGAGCAGTTCGGCGAGGGCGGGGGCGTCGGCTTCGTCATGGGCCTGAGGGTGGGTGCCGTCGTGGTGCTGGTGCTGGTGCTGGTGGTCCGTGGTCGTCATCCCTCGAGCCTACGGGTAGCATGCGCTAATGGCATATGCTTTTGCGTATGACGCAAGAATCTGATCTGGACGGCCTGATCCGGCGGCGCATCAAGGGCCTGCGCGTGGCACGCGGCTGGACCCTCGACGCCCTCGCCGCGCGATGCTTTCTGAGCCCATCGACGCTGAGCCGCATCGAGACCGGGCACCGACGCATCGCGCTCGACCAGCTCGTGCCGCTGGCCAGGGCCTTGGGCACGACGCTGGACCAACTCATCGAAAGCGCCCACGACGAGGACGTGGTCATCACGCCACACCATGACGAGACGCCGGGGCGTACGGTGTTCACGTTTTCCGGCCAGCGGGCTCCGCACGGGGTCACTGTCGCCCGCATGCGCATCGAGCCGGGCTGGGAACCCGAACATCGCGCCTGGGGCGTGCATCCCGGCCGCGAATGGTTCGTGGTGATCTCGGGCACGGCCAGACTGCGCCTCGGTGAGCGCACGATCGTGGTTCCTACCGGGTATGCCGCCGAGTTCTCGACCATGGTGCCACACCTGATCACCGCGCACGACGGTCCCGTCGAAATCCTGGCGCTGCTCGACCACGAGGGCGAGCGCGCCCATCAGCACGGTCTCGAGGACCTCGCCCCGGCCATCCCCGCACCCGACACGTCCGGCACCGATCCCGCCGACCCGCTTTAGGGCCCGCCGGCCCACCGTGTCGATTTCCTACAGCTGACAGCGCAGCACCTACCCCGGGGGTATCGGCGCGCTCCCCACTGCAGAAAATCGACACAGGTGTGCGGAACGAGAAACGGTTCAGCCGCGCACGGAGCCAGATCTACCGGTGACAAGCGGAGTTTGCCTGGTCGCGGGCGCCAATCACTGGGCGTTCTCCGCATCTCAACCCCAGCCAGGCTTAAGCAGTGCTATTCGCGGCGCACCATGCGGGAGGAGACGATGATCAGGCGGGCGTCATCGAGCACGACCCGCAGGTTGGCCGGACCGGTAGACACAATCGTGCCGTGCAGCCCGTCATAGACGCTGCCCGGACGGCACGTCACAACCCTATCGAGCACCTTCAAGGGCAGCGGTTCGACGCGCGTCGACCGCGGCGGAAGCACCTCGTGCGCGTCATCGGCACTGGCCCGCTCCGCCGTGGCGTTGGCAAACGCGATGCCGTAGAGCTGACCGTCCAGATCCGACCGAAAGTGATACCGCGTGCGCGCAATTTTCACCACCACGCCGCTTTGCATGCGATCCCGACTCACGATGCAGTCCCCCACAACGATGTCCGGATCGCGAACCGGCAGGTTCGGCGGCGCACTCGCCGGCAGATTCGCCCGCCGCAGCACCTTGATGGGAATATCCAC
>JBBQYN010000234.1:0-4388 GCA_038208655.1 Actinomycetales bacterium | reverse complement strand
GGCATCGCCGGACTGGCCAGCGCCGCACTCCTGGCCCGGGAGGGCCACGCGGTGACCCTGCTCGAGGGTCGCCCCGAGGTCGGCGGCCGCGCGGGCACCTGGAACGTGGACGGTTTCCAGTTCGAGACCGGCCCGTCGTGGTACCTCATGCCCGAGGTGTTCGAACACTTCTACCGCCTCTTCGGCACCACTGCCGCCGAGCAGCTCGACCTGGTGCGCCTCGACCCCGGCTACCGGGTATTTTTCGAGGGAGACCCGGATCCGCTGGACATCGCGGCGGACCGTGAAGACAACATCCGTCTGTTCGAAAGTGTTGAACCCGGCGGCGGAGCGGCGCTGGCGCGGTACCTGGAATCGGCCAAGCAGACCTACGACATGGCCGTGAAGCACTTTCTGTACTCGAGCTACCAGTCGTATGCCCCGTTCCTGGTGAAAGATGTGCTGGGCAAGCTGGACCGGCTCGCAACTCTGCTGCTCAAGCCGTTGGACCGGTTCGTGGCCGGATACTTCCAAGACCCGCGGCTGCGACAGGTTCTCGGCTACCCGGCCGTGTTCCTGGGCTCCTCCCCCGACCAGACGCCCAGCATGTACCACCTCATGAGTCACCTCGACCTGGCCGACGGGGTGCTGTACCCGCGCGGCGGTTTCACGCAGCTGATCACCAGCATCGCGGACATCGCCCGCGCCGAGGGCGTCGAGATCATCACCGGCGCCTCGGTGACGGCGATTCGCACGCAGAGCCGTTCGTCGGGTCGCGGCAAGGCCCGCGTCTCCGGCGTCAGCTACACCGCGGCGGACGGCAGCACCGTGCGCCTCGACGCCGACCGGGTCGTGTCGGCCGCTGACCTGCACCACACCGAGACCGAACTGCTGCCGGCCCGGCTGCAGAGCTACCCCGAGAAATGGTGGCAGACGCGGGTGTCCGGCCCCGGCGCCGTACTGGTGATGCTCGGCATTCGCGGAGAGCTCACGCCGCTGCAGCACCACACCCTGTTCTTCACCCGGGACTGGGGCGAGAACTTCGGCAAGATCTTCGGCGACACCCCGTCAGTGCCCTCACCCGCGTCGTTTTACGTGTGCAAGCCCAGTGAAACGGATGCCTCGGTCGCGCCCGACGGGTTCAGCAACCTCTTCATTCTGGTTCCGGTGCCCGCCGACACGAGCATGGGCCGCGGCGGCATCAACGGCGCCGGGTCGTCGATCGTGGAGGGTGTGGCAGACGACACCATCAAACAGCTCAGCGAGTGGGCGGGCATTCCCGACCTCGCCGAACGCATCGTCGTGCGCCGCACGGTGGGCCCCGGCGACTTCGCGGAAGACCTGAATTCCTGGCGGGGCGGCGCCCTCGGCCCGGCGCACACCCTCAAGCAGAGCGCGTTTATGCGCGGCTCCAACGTGTCGCGCAAGGTCGACGGGCTGTACTACGCCGGCGGCAGCACCATCCCCGGCATCGGCCTGCCGATGTGCTTGATCAGCGCCGAGATCTTGCTGAAGCGAGTGCGTTCCGACGTGACCACCGGGCCGCTTCCCGAGCCCCGGTGACCGTTAGCGTCGTCTATCTCGGCATTCTGCTGCTGTCGCTGCTGGGCATGATCGTGCTGGACCGCCGCTTCGGGTTGTTCTTCTGGAATGACCCGCGGCGTGCGGCCATCGTGCTGACGCTCGGTGTACTTTTTCTTCTCGCGTGGGACCTGGTCGGCATCGGCCTGGGCATCTTCTACCGCGGCGAGACGAACCTGATGACCGGAATGCAGCTGGCCCCGGAGCTGCCCATCGAGGAACTCTTCTTCCTGACCTTTCTGGGTTACCTCACCATGAACCTGGTGCAGGGGTCCCGGCTCGCACTCGGAGCGCTCGGCGCGCGCACGGCCCGGCGGGCGCGCGGCACGACCCGAACGGACGTGGCATGACTTACCTTCTGGTAAACACGGTTTTTCTTGCGGTCGTCGCCGTGGTCGCGGCCGTTGCGGTATGGCGGCGGGGGCGCAATCGGCGCACCGTGGCATCCGTTCTGATCACCATCGTGGTGGTGTTCGCCCTCACGGCGGTCTTCGACACCGTGATGATCGCCGCCGGACTCTTCACCTACGAGGCGGCGCTGATCTCGGGCGTGTTCGTGGGATTGGCCCCGATTGAGGATTTCGCGTACCCGCTCGCGGCCGCGGTGCTGTTACCGTCTCTGTGGGCACTGCTCGGCAGTCGGACGACGCCGACAGGGCCCGTGACGACCACGGCGACGACGACCACGCAGAACGGACACCATGACTGAGCTGACCGGCGCACCCGGCCGGGCTGCCCCCGGCTCGGGCGTGCTCTGGACCGTGCAGCAAGTTCTGCTGTCGTCGCGGCCGCTGAGCTGGGTGAATACAGCTTTCCCGTTCGCAGCGGCGTACATTCTCAGCACCGGGCGTCTGGACGCCCTGCTGATCGTGGGGTCGCTGTTTTTCCTGCTGCCGTACAACCTGCTCATGTACGGCATCAACGATGTCTTCGATTACGAGTCTGACCTGCACAATCCTCGCAAGGGCGGCGCGGAGGGCGCCCTGCTGGACCCGCGGTTGCACCGGCTTGTGGTTCTGGCCGGTATCGTCACGGCCACTCCCTTGCTGGTCGCCATGCTGGTGCTGGCCGGAACGGCGCACCCGGGGTCCTGGGTGGTGCTGGCCGTGAGCCTGTTCGCGGTCGCGGCGTATTCCGTGCCCGGCCTGCGTTTCAAGGAGCGCCCGGTTGTGGACTCGATCACGTCGAGCACCCATTTCGTCAGTCCCGCCGTGTACGGGCTCGCCGTGGCCGCGGCCACGGCGAACACGGCTCTGCTCGCACTTCTGGCGGCGTTCTTTCTCTGGGGCATGGCGAGTCATGCGTTCGGCGCGGTGCAGGACGTCGTGCCCGATCGCGAGGGCAAGATCGCGTCGATCGCCACCGCGCTCGGGGCGGCGCGCACGGTGCGCCTCGCTCTGGCGTTCTGGGTGCTGGCTGGGCTTCTGATGCTGCTTACGGACTGGCCGGGGCCCTACGCGGCGCTGCTGGTGCTGCCGTACCTGGCCGCCGCGTTTCCCTACCGTTCGGTGACGGATGCCGGGTCCGCGGTAGCGAACGGAGGGTGGCGCTGGTTCTTGTGGCTGAACTTCTTCACCGGCACCGCCGTGACGCTATTGATGTTCGCCTGGGTGCAGTTCGGCTGACTCCCTCGGGCGGCGTGGCTGGCGTGAGCCGTTTAGGCTGGATACATGGATGCTCTCAGTTCCGCGCGGGTCGACAGCTGGACCTGGGCCGTGCGCTTGTTTCGCACGCGCTCGCTGGCCACAGCCGCCTGTCGGGCGGGGCACGTCAAGGTGAACGGGGTCAAGGCCAAGGCCGCCCAGTCCCTGCGGGTGGGCGATGAGGTGCGCGTGCGCACGGCCGGCTTTGACCGGATTCTGGTGGTCTCACGCCTCGTCGTGAAGCGGATCGGGGCCACGGTCGCCGCGGAATGCTACGTGGATCAGACGCCCCCGCCGCCGCCCCGGGAAGAGGTGGCTCTGGTGCCGATGCGCGACCGGGGCGCGGGGCGCCCCACCAAGCGAGAACGCCGCGACATCGAGGAACTGCGCGGGTACTGAGCCGTCGGGACTGCGGGCGCACCCTGTCCGGGTGTTACGACCGCGGGCGCGCCCGGTTTGGGGCGGGCGCTACGGTAATTGCCGTAGCGCCTAATTGCCGTAGCGCCCGCCGATATGGGGCGCGCTCGTGAGCGGGCCGACCGACCTCGCCGGTCGAGGCCGAGCGTGCGAGGATCGAGACCAGGCGGGCCGACCTCAAGAGCCGAGTAGACGACCTCCTGAGCCGGACTATCTCCAGTGCCGGACTAGAACGGTGTGTCAGTCCCGGCGGAGCGGGCGACCATGTCCCACAGCTCGTCCATCGACAGGCGCGGCCTACCCGATGACGGCACGCCCTCTGCCCGCACCGGCAGGTCATACCCCTCGGGTAGTACCGGCTTGGTGCGTGTCGCGGGGTGCGTCGCGGTGACCCTTCCAGCGGGGCTGGTCCACTCCAGGGTGCCGTTCTTACGCTGCTTCACCTTCCACGCAGTCTGATGCTTCAACCGGTGCCCGCGCAGGCAGAAGATCGCCAGGTTGTTCAACGCGGTCTCGCCGCCGAACTGCCAATCATGGGTGTGGTCAACTTCCCCGCCACGAGCCGGACGGTTACAGCCCGGGAACCGGCAGGTCTCATCCCGCGCCTGCAGGGCTCGCTTCAAATCGGCGGGAACCCGGTAGGAATCCCGGCCCACCGAGAGCAGCACCCCGGTCTCGGGGTGCACCAGCAGCCGGGTGAACCGGGTGGCCGTACCGGCCAGGCGCCGCGCGGTCTCGGGGTCAATCGGACCGACACCCTCCAGGTTC
>JBBQYN010000233.1:0-4391 GCA_038208655.1 Actinomycetales bacterium | reverse complement strand
ACGATGACGCCCGCGAGGGCGCCGATCATTCCGGCGATCTCCGCGATCGGGCGCCCGTCGATGGCGCCGACCAGGCTCTGGCTCAGAAACCACGCGAACGCGATACTGGTCAGGGTTTGGGCGAACCCGAGCAGGGCCCCGCCGACCAGAAAGTAGCGGGCGGCGGAGGCGTAGCGAAGCAGGCGGGGGTCGAGGGGGCGCACGGTACTCAGTGTACGGCGGCCTCAATGTGCGTCCTGCTAATGCGCTTGCGGAACACCCAGTAGGTGAAGCCCTGGTACCCGAGGATAACGGGCATCGCGATCAACGCGGTCCAGCTCATGATCTGCAGCGTGTACGGCGACGACGAGGCGTTGGCGATGGTGAGGCTGTTGGCGATGTCGTTGCTGGCGGGCATCACGTCGGGGAACAGCGACGCGAACAGCGACAGCACCGCGAGGCCGATGGTCAGGGCCATCAGGCCGAACGACGTGCGTTCGGCGCCCCGGGCATTCGCCGCGACCGACCCGATCAGGGTGACCGCGGCGACGCCGGACAGTACGGCGGATGCGACGGTGCCGAACGCGAAGGTCGTGACGACCAGGAACGTGGCCGCGACCACGATCGTGACCAGCCCGGAACGCAGCGCCAGCCGCCGGGCGCGGGCCCGCATGTCGCCCTCGGTCTTGAGCGTCACGAACACCACGCCGTGGGTGAAGAACAGCAGCAGGGTGGTGAGGCCACCGAGCAGGGCGTACGGGTTGAATAGGTCGAAGAACGTTCCGGTGTAGTTGAAGCCGGAGTCCAGCGGCACGCCGCGCACGATGTTGGCGAAAACGACGCCCCAGAGGAACGCCGGCACCGCCGACCCGACGATGATCATGCGGTCGAACCAGCTCTTCCACTGCGACTCCGGGCGCTGGTGGCGGTACTCGAACGAGACCCCGCGCACGATGAGCGCCAGCAGGATGAGCAGCAGGGCCAGGTAGAAGCCGCTGAACAGGGTGGCGTACCACTCCGGGAACGCGGCAAAGAGCATGGCGCCGGCCACGATCAGCCAGGTCTCGTTGAGGTCCCAGACCGGGCCGATCGTGTTGATGAGAACGCGGCGGTCGGTGTCGTCACGGCCGAGGAACGGCAGGGACATGCCGACCCCGAAGTCGAAACCGTCGAGCACGAAGTACCCGATAAACATCGCCGCGATAATCCAGAACCAGAGTGTAGGCAGATCCATCGTGTACTCCTAGTAGACCGTGGCGGTGGGGGTGAGGACGCCGGAGACCGGGTCGGGTTCCGGGGCATCCGCCGGTCCGGTACGCACGGCCTTGAGGATCAGCCGGAATTCGACCACGGCGAGGATGCCGTAGACCACCGTGAAGGCGATGAGCGAGATGAGGATCTCGACGCCGGTCACGCCGGGTGAGATGCCGTCTTCGGTGCGCAGCAGCCCGAACACCAGCCAGGGCTGGCGGCCCATCTCGGTGAAGACCCAGCCGACCGTCATGGCCAGGAGGGAGGCCGGAAAGCTCCAGATCGCGATCTTCCACATCCAGCCGCGCGGCTGACGTCCCTTGCGGGTGGCCCAGAGGCCGACCACGGCGACCATGATGTGGGCCAGGCCGAGCGCGATCATCCAGCGGAACGCCCAGTAGGTGATCCAGATGGTCGGCGTGTAGTCGCCGGGACCGTAAACGTCCACATACTGCGCCTGCAGGTTGTTGATCCCCTCCACCGTGCCGTCCAGGGTGTGCGTGGACAGGAAGGACAGCAGGTACGGGATGCGCACGGAGAACAGCTCGCTGACGCCGTCGGGCGTGCCGAGGGTGAACACGGAGAAGGACGCGTTCGCCCCGCTGGCGGTGAAGTACAACGCTTCGGCGGCGGCCATCTTCATGGGCTGGGCATCGACCATGGCCAGGCTGAGCTGGTCACCGGCGATGGTGGTGAGCACGCCCGCGATGACCATCATCCAGAGTCCGAATTTGAGCGCGGGGCGCATCGTCTCCAGGTGCTGGTTGCGGGACATGTGGTACGCGGCCACGGAGATGATCAGGCCGGCGGAAACCATGAAGCAGGCGAAAATGGTGTGCGGAAAGGCCGCCAGGGCGATCGGGTTGGTGAGGAGCTCGGTGATGCTGGTCAGTTCCGCCCGACCGCGCTCCTCGTTGATCTGGTAGGCGACGGGGTTCTGCATGAACGCGTTGGCGGCGAGGATGAAATAAGCCGACAGCGTGCTGCCCAGGCCGGTGAGCCAGATCGTGGCCAGGTGCAACCCGCGGGGCAGCTTGTCCCAGCCGAAGATCCACAGCCCGATGAACGTGGCTTCGAGGAAGAAGGCGATGATGCCCTCGAACGCCAGAGGCGCCCCGAACACGTCACCGACGAACCGGGAGTAGTCCGACCAGTTCATGCCGAACTGGAACTCCTGCACGATGCCGGTCACGACGCCCATGGCGAAGTTGATCAGGAAGATCTTGCCGAAGAAGTGCGTGAGCTGCAGGTACTTGGCCTTGTCCGTGCGGTACCAGGCGGTCTGAAAGATCGCCACCGTGAGGGACAGGCCGATCGTGAGCGGCACGAACAGGAAGTGGTAGATGGTCGTGAGACCAAACTGCCACCTCGACAGGAGCAACGGGTCCAGCCACTCGTTCATATGCCCTCCAGCACTACAATTTCTACGTCTTGTAGAACTCTACTCTTCTACGACTCGTAGAAAGACCGATCTCCGCGTACAGTAGGGGCATGGGCAGCTTGGGAGTACTGGAACGACTGATTATGGACATCCTCTGGGATTCTCCCGTTCCGCTGTCGGCGAACGACCTGAGGGAGCGTCTGACGGATGCCTCGTCGGCGAACAAAAAACCGCTCGCCACGACGACGATCCTCACCGTGCTCTCACGTTTGGAGACCAAGGACTTCGTGTCCCGTGATCGCTCTCTGCGGCCGCACCTGTACCGGGCCGACCTCAGCCGGGCCGAGCACACCGCGCGTCTGATGGATCAGGTGCTGGGTGCTGTGCCCGACCGTCAAGCCGCCCTCGCCCGCTTCATCGGCAACGTCAGCCCGCAGGAAGCCGAAACCATGCGTCAGCTGCTCGGCGCCGCCCCCACCGGTTCGACCCGGTAGTGCTGCTCGCCGCCGCCGTTCTCGCTCTGCTCTCCCTCGCCCTGGCGGCACCGGTACCGATCGTGCTGGCGCGTGCCCACTGGCCGGCGCGGGTTCCGGCCCTCGCCCTGCTGTTGTGGCAGTCCATCGCGCTGGCCGGCGGGGTGTCGATCATCGGATCACTGCTCTGTTTCGGTCTGATGCCTTTCGGGGCCACCCTGCCCACGGCCGGCACCGGCTTCGTGACGTACCTCAACGGCGCCCCCGCCCCCTCGGAGGCGAACTTCGGCCACTGGCTCGCGCTGTGCGGCGCGGTGATCCTCGCCGGGCACCTGCTGCTGAACCTCGCCGCGACCGCGTTCATCACCGAGCGGCAACGCCGCGGCCACTACAATCTCATCGCGCTGCTGAGCGATCCCCTGCCGGACCGCCCGGGTTTGCGGGTGATCGACTACCCGGCCCCGGTCGCGTATTGCCTCCCCGGCGTCACCCAGTCCGCCACGGTGCTCTCCGCTGGCCTGCTGAAGATTCTGGATGCGGAGCAGTTGCGGGGTGTCATAGCCCACGAGCAGGCGCACCTGCAGCAAAAACACCACCTGGTGCTGCTGGCGTTTCGATCCTGGCGCAGCGCGCTGCCGTGGTTTCCGATCGCGAACCGGGCCCAAATCGCCGTGTCGCTGCTGGTCGAACTCCTCGCCGACGACCGCGCCCGGCAGAGCGTCGACGACCGCACCCTGGCGACGGCCATCGTGCTGGTCGGCTCAGCCAACCCGCCGGCCGCCGCGACAGGCGCGGCCGAACTGGGCATGGGTGCCGCGCCCAATCTGGTGGCGCCGCGCGTGCAGCGCCTCATCGACCCGCCGCCGCCGCTGCCCGGCACCGCGCAGGCGGGCGTGATTCTGGCCTCGGTGGCCCTGCTCGCCACTCCCCCGCTGCTGCTGCTCCTTGCCTGAGCCCACCCACCCGAACACGCGTTCCTGAATCGCCAACGGGCGGCCACGACCGAAGTCGTGACCGCCCGTTGATGTTGAGTGCGGGTGGAGCGGGTGGCGCAGGCCTAGATCAGGCCGGCATCCGTGAGCCACGCCGTGGCGATGGCCGGTGCCGATTCCTCGTCGTTGACGCTGGAGGCGTTCAGCGCCGACAGGTCCGACTCCGTCAGAGCTGCGCTGACGGCGTTGAGAATGTCGGCGGCGCCGCTGTCGACCTTTTCGGAGACGACGGGCACGACGTTGTCGGGGAAGAACAGGTTGTCGGGATCGTCGAGGGCAACGAGGTTGCCGTCGGCGAAGGCGGGGCTGGCGGTG
>JBBQYN010000232.1:0-4396 GCA_038208655.1 Actinomycetales bacterium | reverse complement strand
GACCGAGCTGGTGTGGCGAACACGGATGCCAGCCTGCTCACTCCGGCGCACGACCAGGTCGACGAGGTCGGGATCGAACGCGCGCAGCGGGCGGTCGCCGTGATCGATGATCACGCAGTCCACACCTGCTCGGGCCGCGATGTGTGCGAACTCGAAGGACACGAACCCGCCACCGACGAACACGATACGGCCGGGCAGCTCCTCGAGGTTGAGAAAGTCGGTGCTGTCGATCAAGTGCTCGTGGCCGGGGAAGGTGAGCGGGCGCGGCCGAGCGCCGGTGGCGATCAGGAATCGCTTCGCTTGGTGCGGCGCCCCGTCGATCTCAAGCTGGTGGGGTCCCGTGAATCGGGCGGTGCCGTGAAAAGTTGTCACGCCGTTTCGCACGAGTTCGTCTTCCATGCCCTGTGGCACAGCATCGGTGAAGTCCCGCTTGTGGCGCATCAGTGCCGGCCAGTCCAGCGTGAGTTTGGTCTCGCTGATGCCCTTGCCCTGCATCAAACGAGCATCATCGATTACTTCCGCGCCACGGCGGAGGATCTTCTTCGGATCGCACCCGCGCAGCGCGCACGTGCCCCCATAGGGCAGGGCATCGACGATGCCCACACGCCACCCCTGTGCGGCGCACCGGTTGGCCGCTGTGGTGCCGGCCATTCCGGCACCGATGACGAACAGGTCGTATTCCTCGCTCGTGTCGCTCATGCTGCGCTGATCGTTTCGCGCAGTTGTTCCAGCGTGGGGGCGCCAGCGAACCCGGCGGGGGTGGCATAAATGCGGCAGGCGAGTCCCACAGCGGCCGACGGGTCCGGAAAGAGGTCCTGTCCGTTGATCAGGATGCTCGGCGATCCCCGGAATCCGATCGCCTCTGCGTCCTCCGGGCTCTCGACCAGCTGGCGGCTCACGATGACGCCGGGGCGTTCTGCGGCGATCACCGCGAGTCGCTCGGCCGCGATGGTCCAGTTCGGGCATCCGTCGAAGTATTGCAATGTGATTTCCATGTCTTCACGGTAAGCGTTGCAGCGCACTACAAGGTCAAATGGTGAAATGGACATATGCAGATCAGAGACCTCGCTATTGCGAGCGGCGTAACCGCCCAAACGATTCGGTTCTACGAACGCCGCGGCCTGTTGCCCCACGCCGCGCGTGATCGGAACGGCTACCGCCAGTACGGCGAAGCGGCGGTCTCTCGCCTGCAGTTCATCCGTTCCGCTCAGACGGCCGCCCTTACGTTGGCCGAAATTGGCAGCATCATCTCCGTCCGGCAAGCGGGCGACGTGCCCTGTGAGCACGTCTCTGACCTTCTTGCCGCCAAACTTGAGGACGTGCACCATCGGCAAGAAGAACTCGTGCTCCTCGAGACAGAGCTCCACCACCTCCTCAGCACCAGCAAGGACCTCAACCCGGCCGATTGCGAAGCCGGCAGCGTCTGCCACATCATCACCCAGGATCAGTCTTAGGCAGGCCAGGAAGCGGATTCACTCGACGCCCTGACTTCACAAGGGCACGACAGAGACTGCGGAGAGCGGCAAGGCCAGCGCCGCGGCGTGCCACAGACACGGTGGACCTCGGCTGCGGTACCGGGCTGAACCTTGCCCTGCATCGTTGGTGCGTCAATGCCGTCGGGCCGTCGGGCCGTCGGGCCGTCGGGCACCGTCTTCGAGCGCAACCGCAGGACCACACGAACACCGGGTTGGATTTTTTGTAGTTTGTGTGTCCGAGATCGCAGAACGTGGGCTGATTCGGCTTTTAGCGTGTGGAGAGTAGAAACATCCATTCTGACGAAAGGTTCACTTCCATGTCGGCTTCGACTGCTTCACGAACTGCTGCGCAACATCCCACTGCCCGGTCCGCGTCGATCGGCCGGCGCGTCCTAGCCGGAGTGCTCGGAGGACTGGCCGGCGGCGCGGTCTTCGGCATGTTGATGCCCCTGATGGGCATGCTGCCGATGCTCGCGTCCATGGTCGGGTCCTCGTCGGCGCCGGTCGGTTTCGTACTGCACCTGATGATCTCAATCATGATCGGAGTGGGGCTGACAGTGCTGTTCGGCAACCACCTGCTCACCAAGTATGGCCGTGGAACCCTCGTCGGCCTGGCCTACGGCGCCATCTGGTGGGTTCTTGGACCGCTGGTGATGATGCCGCTGATGCTGGGGGTGCCCATCTTCGGTCTGGACCTGAGCAGCGTGTTCTCTCTGATGGGCCACTTGATCTACGGGGCTATTCTGGGGGTGACGGCCGTGCGTGTCCTCAAGAGCCGTGCGTGAGAATTGCGGGAAAACTGCGGAGACGAGATGAGTGCGGCCCCGATCGGGGACCGTCGTTCCTGGTCGCCGCACGCACGAGAGGCCAACCCGTTGATATCAACACCCGCAGAACCGTTCAGTTGCCTGACCGAGGTGGAACTGTTCGCGGACCTCAGCCAGGCCGAGATCGACGCGATGGACCTGATGGCCCCGGCCCGGCATTTCCGGGCCGGGGAACTCGTCTTTAGTCAGAGCCAGGCGATCACCGCACTTTTCATCCTCAAGGCCGGCCGGGTGCGCGTCTTTCGCGTCACCGAAGACGGCAAGGCACTGACCATGGCAATCCTTGAGCCCGGCGCCGTCTTCGGCGAGATGTTGCTCGTGGGCCAGCGCATGTACGACAACTACGCGGAAGCTATCGAAGACGCGGCCATCTGCCAGCTCACCGTGGCTGAGGTCGAACAGTATTTCCTCTCCGATCCGCGCATCGCCGTGCGCATCTCCCGATTGCTGGGCGAACAGGTCGCCCGGCTCGAGGAGCGGCTGACCGATCTCGCCCTCCGGCCTTTGTCCGCACGGGTGGCCAGCACCCTGCTCAAGCTCGCTGAGGCGGCGCCGGCACCGAGGTTCGGCCACACCGTTGTTGTGCGGCTCACCCATGAACAGCTCGCCGGGCTGCTCGGCGCGACCCGGGAAGCGACCAGCAAGACCATGGCCTATTTCGCAGCCCGCAACATGATCAGGCAGGGTCAGGGACGCATCGTCATCCAAGATGCGCCCGCACTGAGCGTTGTCGCCCGGCGCACGGCGTGACTGGACCGAGAGGCTGCACGAGCGGTGCCATCCGCGTTGCCCCCTCAACCGGCACCACCTGCACTGACCAAAGGAATCCGCTATGACCAGCATGCCCGCAGTGATTGTGTTCGACGTCAACGAGACCCTCTCCGACATGTCGCCGCTGAGCGCCCGATTCGTGGAGGTCGGCGCCCCGGCCTACCTGGCCCGGGTCTGGTTCGCCACGCTGTTGAGGGACGGCTTCGCCCTGGCCGCCGCCGGCGGAACCGCGAAATTCTCCTTGATCGGATCCGAGATCCTGCGCGGGGTTCTCCGTGACGTTGCCCTGACCCGCAGTCTCGACGAGGCGGTGCGCCACGTGATGGCCGGTTTCGAGACGTTGAGCCTGCACCCGGACATTGCCGACGGCATCCGTGATCTGAGGCAGGCGGGGCTGCGCCTGGTGACTTTCTCCAACGGATCCGAGCAGGTAGCCGAGGACCTCCTCACTCGGGCGGGTCTCCGGGGTGAGTTCGAGGCCTTGCTCACGGTGGAAGATGCCCCGGCCTGGAAGCCGGTTCGGGCCGCCTACGAGTACGCTGCGGATGCCTGCGGGGCGGCATTCACCGCATCTTCCACACGAGAAGGAAACCAAAAAAATTTCCCCGATCATAAGCAAGCGATCAACCGCAGGGTGATCAACGAGAGAATGGACGACACATGGGCAAGCGCAGCGAGAGACTGGAATTCCCGGGCTCCCAAGGGTCTGCATTGGCGGCGCGTCTGGACTTGCCAGAGTCGACGCCTCGGGCCTACGCGCTGTTTGCGCACTGCTTCACGTGCAGCAAAGACGTGCTCGCGGCCGCGCGCATCTCCCGAGCGCTCACCGACTTCGGAATCGCGGTGCTCCGGTTCGACTTCACCGGCCTGGGTCAGTCCGGCGGCGACTTCGCCAACACCAACTTCAGTTCCAACATTGAGGACCTGGTCCACGCCGCCGATTATCTGCGCGAGCATTACGCGGCCCCGTCCCTTCTGATCGGGCACTCGCTGGGCGGGGCCGCCGTGCTCGCCGTCACGCATCGCATTGCCGAGGTGCGGGCTGTGGCGACGATCGGCGCCCCCGCCGATCCCGACCATCTTTCCCATCTTCTGCGCGAGAGCCGCGCCGAGATCGAAGCGCGCGGGGAAGCCGAGGTCGAACTTTCCGGCCGTACCTTCCGCATCCGTCGACAGTTCCTCGATGACATCGCCGCCCAGCCCCAGGCCGAGCGCATTCGCAATCTGGGCGCGGCCCTGCTCGTGATGCACTCACCGACTGACACCACCGTCGACGCCGACAATGCGCGTCGCATCTACGACGCAGCCCGGCACCCCAAATCC
>JBBQYN010000231.1:0-4429 GCA_038208655.1 Actinomycetales bacterium | reverse complement strand
AGAAAATCGTCTGACCACTTCTGCACGTCGTTCTCGAGCACCTTCTTA
This sequence comes from Actinomycetales bacterium, assembly GCA_038208655.1. Classification (GTDB taxonomy): domain Bacteria; phylum Actinomycetota; class Actinomycetes; order Actinomycetales; family Microbacteriaceae; genus Cryobacterium. Next base: position 4,381 of record JBBQYN010000231.1, on the reverse strand, counting down.
CGGAGTGCTCGCATCCGTGCGGCGCGCTCCCGCTTCGGCATCGCGACCGCCCGCACCATCGTCTCCTTGAGCCGGTCGATGTCGTGTGGGTTGATCTTCAGCGCCTGCTTGAGTTCGTCCGACGCACCCGCGAACTCGCTCAGCACGAGCACGCCGTCGTTGTCGAAGCGCGCGGCCACGTATTCCTTGGCGACGAGGTTCATGCCGTCGCGCAGCGCGGTGACGAGCATGACGTCGGCGGCGAGGTAGAGCGCCACCATCTCCTCGCGCGGGTAGCCGTGGTGGTGGTAGCTGATCGCGGTGTGGCTGATGGTGGAGAAGTCGCCGTTGATGCGACCGACGGTCAGCTCGATCTCGTCGCGCAGGTGGCGATAGGACTCGACCCGTTCGCGACTCGGGCTCGCGACCTGCACGAGGGTGACGTCTTCGACGCTCAGCCGGCCTTCGGCCAACAGTTCACCGAACGCCTTGATGCGGTGGCCGATGCCCTTGGTGTAGTCGAGCCGGTCGACGCCGAGCATGAGAGTTTTCGGGTTGCCGAGGTCTTCGCGAATCTGCCGGGCCCGGGCCTGAATCTCGGGCCGACGCGCCATTTCCTCGTAGCTGGCCGCGTCGATGGAGATGGGGAAGTGCTTCGCGATCACGCGGCGGCTCTGGCCGTCGACGGTGGGAACGTCGATGACGACGCCCTTGGTGGGGTACCCGTAGAGCCGGCGCACCGCTTGGGAGAAGTTGCCGGCATCCGCTACCCGCTGAAACCCGATCACATCGGCCCCGAGCAGGCCGTGCAGAATCTGCTTGCGCCACGGCAGCTGGGCGAAAATGCCGTGGGGCGGGAACGGAATGTGGTTGAAGAAGCCGATCACGACGTCGGGGCGGGCGTCGCGCAGCATGCGGGGCACCAGTTGCAGCTGGTAGTCGTGCACCCACACGGTTCCGCCGGGGGCTGCCGCGGCCGCGGCGGCTTCGGCGAAGCGGCGGTTCACCGTGACGTAGGCGTCCCACGTTTCACGGTGGAACGCGGGGGCCGCGATCACGTCGTGGTACAGCGGCCACAGGGTGTCGTTGGAGAAACCCTCGTAGTACTCCTCCAGCTCGTCGGCGCTGAGCGGCACCGGGATGATGTTGATGCCGTCGTTTTGGAACGGCTCGAAGCTGAGGTCGGCCACGCCGGGCCAGCCGACCCAGGCTCCGCCGGAGCTGCGCATCAGCGGCTCCAGGGCCGTGACGAGGCCGCCGGGAGAGGTTTTCCACACGTCGGCGCCGTCGGGGCCGAGCTCGTGATCGACGGGCAGCCGATTCGAAACGACGACGAAGGAGAACGCGCCGGCTTCGTCATCGGGTGCCGTGTCGGCGGGAAGGTTTACTGAAACTTCGGCTGAGGGAGAAATGGATCATCCGTTCCGGGCGCATTGGGTTCCGGGCATCTGGGGGCGCACCTGCCAGACCTTCAGGATACCAAAGGACACGGTTTCTGCCGGTGGGCGCGGTTTCGGCGCGGCACGCGCCGGTGCGGGTACGGTGTGCACATGCGAAAATTCATTTTCAACAGTGCCATGATCGGTGCCGTGGCCGGCGGCTGGAATGCCCTGCAGGCTACCCGCAACGGCCCGCGCGACTGGCGGCTGACTCTGGTGTGGGCCGGCTGGCTGCTCAGTGCCGTCGTGGCCGTCGTGGCCGTGCTGGACGAGGCCCGGGACCGCCGCGACGCGGCCTGACCCGGGGAGCCCGCACCCGTTGCTTCGCACCCCCCGCTCGAGGTCGGCTGCGGCGTGTCAGCGGGCAATCCGCGCGCCATAACCCAGACTGAATCCAGCGGTTCCCACCGTACGAGAGGGGTCAGTCATGTTTGGTCGACGACGACGACGCACGGCTCGCGCCGCCGAACAGGCCGACCGCGACGCGCAGAGCTCGGCTCGCGCGGCATCTGACACCTCGCCCGCGGCAGCGTCGGGCCCGTTGACGCACGCACAGGTGTCCGAGCTGCTGCACGGCCACCTCGACGGCCTCATTGGTGCCCGCGGTGTCTGGACGCTGGTGCGTCGGCAAAGCGATGACACCGAGGTGTTTTTCCACGACCTGGCGGCCCGCGAAATAGCCGCGACCCTCGCCACCGCGCTGAGCACGCCGGTCTCACGACCCGCGAACGCCAAGCTCAGGCTCGAACCGGTGATGCGAGGCGCGAGCACCACGGTGGCCCAGACGGATGAGGCGACAGCCCCGGTCGCTCACATCGGCGAGCCTCTGGCGTTGCCGTGGTCGCCCCGCCCCATCTCGCGCTGGGCCGACCCATCGCCCGAGTCTGCTGCGATTCCGGTGCACACCGCCGACGCGACGCGACAGATGACCGCTGGCAGGAACCCGGCTGGCGCTTAGCGCGCGATCATGCTCCTCAGCATCCAGGCGGTCTTTTCGTGCGCGTCGAGGCGACGCACCAGCAGGTCGGTGGACACCTGGTCCGGGGCACCCTCAGCGAGCGGCAGTACCCCGCGGATGGTGCGCGCGGTGGCCTCGTGTGCCGCGACCAGGCGACGGACCATCTCGGTCGCGTCGGGCTGATCGGATTCTTCCTCGATGACGGACAGCGCACTGAATTCCCGATAGGTGGCCGGCGCCGACGCGCCCAGAGCCCGGATGCGTTCGGCTATGTCATCCACGGCCAATGCCAACTCACTGTATTCGTCCATGAACATGGTGTGCAGAGAGTGGAACATCGGTCCCACCACGTTCCAGTGGTAATTGTGCGTCTTGAGGTAGAGGGTGTACGAGTCAGCCAGTACCCTGGACAGGCCCTGAACGATGTCGCGGAGCGCACTTTCGGGAATACCGATGTCAATGTTTGTGGTCATGGAGTCCTCAGCTTCTGGTGGCGCCCTCGCGGATACGGCATCCGGAGCGCGGATGATCTACTCGTGTCCATTCAGCGTAGCCACACCGGCTCGGAATCCGCCCCATTCGTTTTCTCGGCCGGAGCGCAGCGCTGACGGCGACCAGCAGGCAGACTGGCCTTATGCCACAGCACATCGAGGACTATGCGCTGATCAGTGACTGTCGTTCGGCGGCCCTGCTCGGCCGGGACGGCAGCATCGACTGGCTGTGCCTGCCGCGCTACGATTCCCCGTCGACGTTCGGCGCGTTGCTTGGCACTGAGCACCAGGGCCGGTGGCTGCTGGCTCCTCGCGATGCCGCCGCGAGTTGCGAACGCAGCTACCTGGGCGACTCGTTCATTCTGCGCACGGTCTGGACGACCCCCACCGGCACGGTCGAGGTGCTCGATTTCATGCCGCACGGCAATGCACGAGCGGATGTCGTGCGGCGCGTACACGGGTTGACCGGCAGCGTGCAGATGCACCAGGACCTGCGCATCCGCTTCGGGTATGCCGCCGCGATGCCCTGGGTGCGGCAGCTTGGCGGCGAGTCGGAGCACGCGATCCTGGCCGTGGCCGGGCCGGATGCCGTCGTGGTGCGCGGCCCGGCCCTGCACGCCGACGGGCGCCGGCACCGGTCGGAGTTCTCGGTGGCGGCCGGTGAGACGGTGGACGTGCAGCTGACCTGGCATCCCGCCCACCGCCCCACCCCGGCCGGCATCGACGTGGAAGCGGCGTTACGCAACACCCAGCGGTGGTGGCAGGACTGGTCGGAACGCTGCCGCCATACGGGCGCATACCGCGAACACGTCGTGCGTTCCCTGCTGGTGCTACGCGCGCTGACCCACGAGGAGACCGGGGGTATCGTGGCGGCCGCCACCACGTCCCTGCCGGAGCAGGTCAGCGGCACGCGTAACTGGGACTATCGCTATGTGTGGCTGCGCGACGCGGCGCTGACCCTCGACGTGCTGCTCTCGCACGGCTACGAAGACGAGGCCGAAGAATGGCGCGCCTGGCTGCTGCGGGCCCTCGCGGGCGACCCCGGCGACGTGCAGATCATGTACGGACTGTCCGGGGAACGCGAGTTGCCGGAACGGGAGCTGACCAGCCTGCCTGGCTACCGTGGGGCGGCGCCGGTGCGGGGGGGAAACGGAGCCGTGAACCAGTTCCAGTCCGACGTGGTGGGTGAGGTAATGGTGGCCCTGCACACCGCGCGCACTGCCGGGGTGCGCGAAACGGAGTACTCCTGGCCGCTGCAACGGGCACTGATGACGTTTCTGGAGGAGAACTGGCGCCGACCCGACCAGGGTATTTGGGAGATGCGCGGGCCGGCCCGGCATTTCACCCATTCACGGGTCATGGTGTGGGCGGCCTTCGACCGAGCAGTGCGCGGCATCACCGAGTTCGGCCTGCCTGGACCTCTTGAGCATTGGCGAACGCTGCGCGATGAGATCCGGCGGGACATCGACCAGCACGGTGTGCACGCGCGAGGTTTCTTCACGCAGACCTTTGGC
>JBBQYN010000230.1:0-4461 GCA_038208655.1 Actinomycetales bacterium | reverse complement strand
GTCGTGGTGCTCATTGGGAGTCCTTGCTGGTCAGAAGGGTCACGATCGCATCGCCCACGGCCGCGGTGCTGCGGGGAGCGGAGTCGGCGCCGGATCGCGCCACGATGTCACGGGTCACGGCCGAGTTCACCCGGGCCGCAGCATCCGCCAGACCGAGGTGGTCGAGCAGGAGCGCAACCGACAGGATGGCCGCGGTCGGGTCGGCGAGTTGTTTGCCAGCGATGTCCGGGGCCGATCCGTGCACGGGCTCGAACATGCTGGGAAAGCGGCCCTCGGGATTGATGTTGCCCGACGCCGCCAGGCCGATCCCGCCGCTGATAGCGGCCGCCAGATCGGTGAGGATGTCACCGAACAGGTTGTCGGTGACCACAACGTCAAACCTACTCGGGTTGGTGACCAGAAAAATGGTCGCCGCGTCCACGTGCAGGTAATCCACGCTCACCTCGGGAAACTCCGCCGCCACGGCCGTGACCGTGCGCTGCCATAGGCTGCCGGCGAAGACCAGCACGTTGGTCTTGTGCACCAGGGTGAGATGCTTGCGGGACCGGCCGGCGGCCACAGCGAAGGCGTAACGCACCACCCGTTCCACCCCGAACGCGGTGTTGACCGAGACTTCGTTGGCTACTTCCTGCGGCGTGCCCTGCCGGATCGCGCCGCCGTTGCCCACGTAAGGGCCTTCGGTGCCTTCACGCACGACCACGAAGTCCACGGCACCGGGGGCAGCCAGCGGGGTCGGCACGCCGGAGTAGAGCACGCTGGGGCGCAGGTTCACGTAGTGGTCCAACGAAAAACGCAGGCCCAGCAGCAGTCCGCGTTCGATGTTCGCGTTGGCCAGCCGGGGGTCACCGGGCACACCCCCGACGGCGCCGAGCAGAATGGCGTCGTGGCCGGCGATGGAGGCGAGGTCCTCGGCGGTGAGCACGTCGCCGGTCTGCAGAAAACGTGCCGCGCCGAGCGAGAACGTGGTCTGAGAGAAGGTGACGTCATCGTGCGCCGTGACGGCGTCGAGAACCTTGACCGCCTCAGCAATGACCTCGGGGCCGATTCCGTCTCCGGGAATGACGGCGAGTTTGATTTCACGAGACATACGGCTCCGAACTGGGCCCCCACGGGGCAACCACATCAATAAATACCTGTACTCAAACCCTACTCGGCCAGTCAGCGTGTCTAAGCTGGTACCACGGCACCCCCCAAATGCCCGACTTTGTTCCATTCCATGGCACCACGTGCAGAAAGCAGGATTTTCATGAGTATCGGCCTCGGCATTTTTCTCTTCGTCGTCGGCGCTATTTTGGTGTGGGCGCTCGACGTAACCGTCAGCTGGGTCGACATTGAGCTCGTGGGCTACCTGCTCATGGGCGCCGGCGCGTTGATTGCGATTCTCGGCGTGGTGTTGATGACCCGCAAGCGCACCAGCGTGTCGACCACCCGCACGAGTGCAGACCCGAACCAGGGCGAGCAGGTCACCCGGCGCGAGAACTCGGTCGGCGACCTCTAGCAGCCGGCCATCTCCCGGCGCGGCGTCCGACCGCCGCGCCGGGTACCACGGTGCTTACCGTGCCCGACGCAGCGCAATCGCACCCACGCCTGCTGCGGTGACCACCAGACCCACCCCGATCCAGGCGCTGGCGCCGACTCCGCTATCGAAGGCCGTGCGGGCGGAGTCCAGCAATTGTTCAGCCATGCCGGCCGAGAGCTGGTCCGCCACCGACACGGCCCCGCCGAGCGTTTCCCCGGCCGCGGACTGCTGCGCGGTGCTGAGCCCGTCGGGCAAGGCCACGCCGGCCCGGTACGACGCGGTGAGGATGGTGCCCAGAATGGCCGTTCCGAGAACGGCACCGAGTTCGTAGGCGGTCTCCGAGACAGCGGATGCCGCTCCCACCTTCTCGGGCGGAGCGCTCGCGATGATGAGCTCGTTCGACACCGTCTCGGCGGCCCCGATGCCTACCCCGAGCAGCACGAACGCCAAAGCGATCCCCGCAGCGTCAATCTGGCCGCCGCTGAGGGCGATGAGCGCGAAGCCGCTGGTGGACACCGTGAGTGCCAACGGCACCACGATCGAGGGCCGCACCCGGCGCGCGATCGGCACCACGAGCAGTCCTGACGCGATCATGGCGCCGAGTCCGGGCACCAGCACCAGTCCGGCGTTCAGCGGCGACATGCCGAGCACCAGTTGCAGGTGCTGGGAGATGAAGAACAGGCAGCCCACCAGCGCGGTGACGCTGAGCAGGTTGACGCCCACGGCGCCGCTGAAGGCTCCGTTGCGAAACAGGCTCACGTCCAGCAACGGGTCATGCAGGCGCTTCTGGCGGCGCACGAAGACCACACCAAACACCAGTCCGATCAGAATCGGTGCGATCGACAGTGGGGTAGGGCCGTACTCGGCGACGGACTTGATGCCGTAGACGATCGGCAGCATGGTCACGAGCGACAGGGCGATGCTCAGCGGGTCCAGCCGCCCGGGGCTGGGGTCCTTGGATTCCGGCACCAGCAGCGGCGCAAAGATGAGCAGCGGCAGCAACAGCGGCACGGCCAACAGGAACACCGACCCCCACCAGAAGTTCTCGAGCAGGGCGCCGCCCACGACGGGGCCCAGGGCGCTGCCCACGGCGAAGCCGGTGGCCCAGATGGCGATCGCCAGGCGGCGCTGGTCGCGGTCGGTGAAGATGGAACGCAGCAGCGACAGGGTGGACGGCATCAGCATGGCGCCGAAGAAGCCGAGGGCGGCACGCGCCGCGATGAGGCTTTCGATGCTGGTGCTGAAGGCGGCGATGACCGACACGATGCCGAAGCCCGTGGAGCCGATCAGGAGCAGCCGGCGGCGGCCGATGCGGTCGCCGAGACTGCCCATCGACACGAGCAGTCCGGCGAGCACCAGCGGGTAGATGTCGACCATCCAGAGCAGTTGGGTGCCGGTCGGGCGGGTGGCCTCGCTGATTGCGGGCAGGGCGAAGTTGAGCACGGTGTTGTCGATGGACACCAGCAGAACCGGCAGCATCAGAACACTCAGAGCCCACCAGCGTCGCGCGTTGGCCCGTCTGGCAGCCTGTGCTGCCATCGGTGCGCCGGCGGGGGTGATGGTGTCGATTTCGACGGTTGGTGAAGACACGTTCTGGGTCGCTTTCTCACTGGGTTCGTTCGATCACTATACCGTCTAGACGGTACAGTTGTCGAATGACATCCAGCACTGCTCGATACCATGAGTCCATGCCCTCCCCCGCCTCACCCGCGTCCGAACCCGCCGAACGCTCGGCCCGGCCGACGCGCGACCGGCTTCTGGACGCGTTCGAAGAACTGCTCATTGAGGGCGGCGAACGCTCAGCGACCCTCGATGCCGTCGCGGCTGCGGCCAGCGTCTCCAAGGGCGGCCTGCTTTACCACTTCGGGTCCAAGGAGGCCCTCGTCGACGGCCAGCTCGCCCGGCTGGGGGCGCTGGCGGCAACAGATGCCGACAGCATCCGTTCGGCGCCGGCCGGCCCGGTGGACTACCTGATTCGGTCTTCGATCGACACCGGCAGCCCGTTCGACCGCGCCTATGTGGCCGCCACCCGACTGGCGCAGGGGCGGCACCCGCAGGCGATCGAGAGCCTCACCGCCATTCGGAACGGCTGGCTGAGCGCCATCGACGACGTGGTCGACGACCCGAATGTGGCCCAGGCCATCATGCTGATCAGCGACGGCCTGTACAGCAACTCCGCGCTCACCGCGGAAACCGAGAACCTCGACAGCCTGATGACGGTGATCGATCGACTCCGCGCACTGGGAACGACCGACCACCACGGCTGAGGCGCCGTGACAACAGCCACGGCGCCTCGAGCATCTACTCGGTGAGGTGAACTACTCGGTGAGGTCGATCTCGACCATCATCTCGGCGTCGATGGCCTTCTGAACGGATGCGAGCAGCCCGGCCGGCACCTCGGTGTCCACGGTCAGCACGCTCAGCGCGGTCCCGCCAGCCACGTGGCGGGCGATCTGCATGCCCGCGATGTTGATCTGGGCGTCACCGAACTCGCGACCGTAGACTGCGACAATGCCGGGACGGTCGGTGTAGATCATTACGATGAGGTTCTTCGCGAAGGGCACCTCCACGTCGTAGCCGTTGATCTCGGTGATCTTCTCGATCTGCTTGGTGCCCATCAGGGTTCCCGATACCGATACCTGCGAGCCGTCTGCGAGGGCGCCGCGTAGGGTGATCACGTTGCGGTACTCCGGGGATTCGGCATCCGTGATCATGCGCACGGCCACGCCGCGCTGTTCGGCCAGGAGCGGCGCGTTCACGTACGAGACGGTTTCGCTGACGACGTTGGTGAAGATGCCCTTGAGCGCGGCCAGACGCAGCACACTCACGTCGTAGTCCACCAGTTCGCCGCGCACCTCGATGTCGACGCTCGTGAGCGGGCTGTGGGAGGACAGTCCGGAGAAGACCTGGCCGAGCTTTTCGACCAGCGGGATGCCGGGGCG
>JBBQYN010000229.1:0-4479 GCA_038208655.1 Actinomycetales bacterium | reverse complement strand
GCTACCTTGAGGGCGTGCCAGGCGTTCGAGGCGAACTTCACCGATTCCGCCACCTCGGGGGTGGTCACCACGGGCTCCAGCGTGAAGGAGGAGAACAGCTCCCGTAGCGCCAGCGTGGACCGCTCGTCGTCTGACCCGATGACGACCTTTTCGGGCTTGGTGAAGTCGGCCACGGCGGTGCCTTCCCGCAGAAACTCCGGCGAGAAGCACAGCCCGAAGTCATGCCCTGCTCGTTTGCCGGATGCCCGCTCCAGCGCCGGCTGAATGTGGGTGCGCAGGGTCCCGGGCGGCACCGTCGAGGTGACCACGATGATCTTGAACGAATCGGTCGTCTTGAGCAGAGCGCCGATATCGTCGGTGACGGAGTTGATCGCGTCGAGGCGCACATCTCCGTTGTGCCCGGTGGGAGTGCCCACCGAGATGATGATGGCCTCACTGTCGGGCCAGGCCTCGGACAGGCTCGTGGTTGCCATCAGGCTGCCGGCGCTGACCGCGGCCTGAATCAGCAGCGCCAGACCGGGCTCGTGCACGGGGCTGATCGCGGCGTTGAGCTGGTCGACTTTGACCTGGCTCACGTCGACGCCGATCACGCGGTGTCCGTGCGCGGCAAAGCACGCGGAGGTCACCGATCCCACATAGCCAAGCCCTACGACTGCAATCTTCACGTTGCTCCTTCAGCGGGCCGCCCGAAAGAGCGGATTTCCAAGCATCTTGCGGGCACGTTCCGAATCATGAATGGAGACATTCATGAGTAAACCTCGGAATCGTGTCAAAGCATACTGAAGCCTGTGAAGGTGAGCTGACCTCACTTGTGGGGGGTTTTTTTGGGCGCGACAACGGGTTATGCGAAGGCGCCGCAAAGCGGATGCCCCTGCGCACGGGCATCCGTCTCTCGCGCAGGCGGACGCCCGGGCGGACGGGCGGGAAAGCGAGAAAGCGGGCGAGTGCTACCTAGGCGGTCGCTCTGGGCTCTGCGCGGAACCGTTCCGTCCAGTGGAACTGGTGGCCGTCCTGGCCGTCGCCGAGCCACAGACCCGGGATTTGCACGCCGCAGGCGTCGACCGGGTCTACGAGCACGGCGGGCATCTGACCGGCAACGCCGAGGGTCAGCGTGACCGTATTTACGAGCGGCACGCCCTTCTTGAGCAACGATGCGGTTTCAGTTTTAACGAAGCTCACGGTGTTCCCTCACGGTACTTGGCTCGAACACCACTCAGATCGGGGCAACGCTGCTGCCGATCAAAACGAGTGGTGCGCGTGGTGCGGCCTGCGAAGTGTTTCGTAGGAATAGATGGCGTCGTCTCGGATGATCGGCCTGAACTGGCCAAAGGTTTCTGTCTTCAACAGCGTTGCTTATATGCTCTGATGCTAGTCATACCGAACGGTACGTGGCAGGTCGCGGGGGCCCCAGTTGGGGTGCCGCCCGAAAGAGTGACACGGCCGCGCCGCCGTTCGGTCAGGGGCGGCCGAGCCCCTTGTACACCCAACCGGCCGCACGCCACTGCGCGGAATCGTAGGCATTGCGGCCGTCGATCACGAGCGGCGCCCGCACCAGGGCGGCCGCCCAGACCGGGTCCAGGTGACGGAATTCGGGCCATTCCGTCACGAGCACCACGGCGTCGGCGCCGCGCAGCGTCTCTTCGAGGGACTCCTCGTAGGTGAGCTGCGGATGCCGCGCGCGGGCGTTCGCGATGGCCTGCGGGTCGGTGGCCACCACGTCGGCACCGAGCCCCCGCAGTTGCACGGCCACGTCCAGCGCCGGCGAGTCGCGCACGTCATCCGAGTGCGGCTTGAAGCTCAGGCCGAGCACGGCGACCTTGGCCTGGTGCACCGGGCGACCCAGCGCGGCGACGGTCAGGTCGACGACGCGCTGGCGGCGGCGCAGGTTGATGGCGTCGACCTCTTTGAGGAACGCGACGGACTGTCCACGGCCGAGCTCCTCGGCCCGCGCGGTGAACGCGCGAATGTCTTTGGGCAGGCATCCGCCACCGAAGCCCACGCCGGCGCCGAGGAAGCGGCGGCCGATCCGGTCGTCGTAGCCGAGGGCGTCGGCCAGCTGGGTCACGTCGGCGCCGGTCACTTCGGCGATTTCGGCCATGGCGTTGATGAAGCTGATCTTCGTGGCCAGGAACGCATTCGCGGCGACTTTCACGAGTTCGGCGGTGGCGAAGTCGGTGATCACCAGCGGGGTGTCGGCGGCGAGCGCCGCTGCATAGATCTCGTTGAGCAGGGCCGTGGCGTGTTCGCCTTCGGCGCCGTCGGCGACTCCGTACACGAGGCGGTCGGGGCTGATCGTGTCTTGCACGGCGAAGCCCTCGCGTAAAAATTCGGGGTTCCACGCCAACGTGGCCCCGCGACCGGAGCCCTGCACCAGCTGGTTGAGGCGCGCTGCGGTGCCGACGGGTACCGTGCTCTTACCCACGACGAGGTCGCCGCCGGAGAGGTAGGGCAACAGGCCTTCGACCGCGGCGTCGACGAAGCGCAGGTCGGCGGAGTAGCTGCCGGCCTTCTGCGGGGTGCCCACGGCGATGAAGTGCACCTGCGCGCCGGCGGCATCGGCGATGTCGGTGCTGAAGCGCAGCCGCCCGGACTCGCGGGCGGAGGTGAGCACTTCGGGAAGTCCGGGTTCGAAGAACGGCGGCCGGCCTTCGGCGAGGAGCGCGATCTTGTCGGCGTCGACATCGATGCCGATCACGTCGTGTCCCAGTTCGGCCATGGCCGATGCGTGCACGGCACCGAGGTAGCCGCATCCAATCACAGAAATCTTCATGTGTTCCTCCCCATCGTTTAAAGCCTAGCCGGGACCGGGGCGGTGAATCGCCGTGGCCCCGCTTGGGTGGTTGCCGCCGGGCAACCCTGCACGGGCGCGACCCGGGCGGGGGGCAGGGGTGGCCTCACGGGGACGAGCGGGGGCGGAGCGGACGACGCGCAGCGACTCACGCGAGATCGCTCCGCTTCCGGTCGGCCAGGCTGCGTTATCCGACCGGCACGACCTCGCCGGTGCGCACCGATTCCTGCGCCGCCAGCACGACCTTCAGCGAACGGATGCCCGCGGCTCCGTCTGGCTGCACCGCCCGCCCGGCTCTCACCCCCGACAAGAACTCCTGCAGCAGCAGCAGGTCGGTATCCGTGCCGTACGGCAGATAACTGGCGCCCCCACGCCCGGTGCCGCCCACGTGCTGCGCGAACGGATCGATATCCGCTATCCCCGCGGTGCCGACCACTTGCAGGGTGAGCCCGCCCCAGGTCGAGGCGTTGTCGGGTTGGCTCCAGGAACAGTCGATCGTTGCGACGAAGCCACCCGCATACCGAACGGTAACCAGTCCCCCGGTCTCGGCGCGCACCTCGGGCTTGTCGGCGTGCAGGATCTGGTTCGACACAGCCCGCACCGATTCCGGCCGCAGTCCCGTGAGCGCGTCCAGCAGGTCGGCGACGTGAACAATGTGGTCGACCATGGCACCCCCTCCTGACAGCGCCGGGTCGGTGAACCAGGCCCGGTCACCGACTGGAATCTGCCCGTTATTGGTGCCACTCGCGGCGAGCAGCCCGCCCAGCGTGCCGGTTTCAACCAGGTTTCGCAGCCGGGTGAACGCGGGCGAGAACCGCACCGGATAGGCCGTCATGAGCGTGACTCCGGCCGCATCGCAGGCGGCCTGCATGGCCAGGGCGTCGTCGAGGGTGGTGGCGAGGGGTTTCTCACAGAGCACGGCGGCGCCGGCATGCGCTGCGGCTTCCACGAGCGGGCGATGCCGGGCGTTTTCACTGGTCACGATCACGGCGTCCGGTTTCCAATCGAGCAGTTCGGCGTAGCTGTCGACGTAGGTCACGCCGAGGTCGTCGGCGAGGAGTCGACCGCGGCGTTCCCCGGACGGAGCGGCGTCGCCGTCGGGGTCGGAGACGCGCAGGTCAACACGCGGCATGGCCTGGAGCAGGCCGACGTACGCCGCCGCGTGCACATGCGCAAAGGACATGATAGCCACTCGCACCGGCCGGTCCGCCGTCAGCAGGCAGTCGGCGCGAACAGCCGTTGCGGCACTCATGCCGACACCGCCTGGCGCGTCACGGAGACGCTCCGGCCGGAAGCGATCGACGCGTTGGCCGCTACGGCGAGCTCGACCGCGCGGGTGGCATCGGCCAGCCCCACCCGTGGGGGCTCACCACCGGCGATTGAGTCCGCGAACTCCCGCAGCTGGGTCAGGTACGGGCTTTCCCCCAGAGACGTATCGGGGCGGGCCGAGTTTGTTCCCGCCGGCGGGGCGGCGAGATCAAGGCGAATCGACGCATCCGTTCTCGAATCATGGGTCAGCACCCCGGCAGACCCGGCCAGGGAGAACGTGGTCGCGAACGTCGTGCCGGGCGTACCCCAGACACCGGTGATGTAGCTGAGAGCCCCGCCGATATGCGTGAGCACGACCTGGGCGGTCGTGCACGGGCTGCCGTTTGCCGACAAAGCCTCCGATTTCACGGCGTACACGTCGG
>JBBQYN010000228.1:0-4484 GCA_038208655.1 Actinomycetales bacterium | reverse complement strand
AGTCGCTCACAGGCCTGCTCATGGTGGCCCTGTACCGCAGTGGCCGACAGGCGGAGGCGCTCGAGGCATACCGTCGCACCCGCGAAGTGCTCGACGAATCCCTGGGCCTCGAGCCCTCCTTTACGTTGCGGTCCCTGCACGAACGGGTGCTGCGCCAGGACGAGGCGCTTGGCTCACAACCCGGCTTGACCCCAGCGTCAGTGGCGGTGTCCGGCACCCGGCGTCGGGCCGAGGCAAGGGCCACCTCACCTACGAACCTGCCGACGGTGGTGCGTCCGCTGATCGGCCGTGATGCCCAGCTCGACTCCCTAGTGGAGTGTGTCCACGGCGCTCGCCTGCTGTCGCTGATCGGTCCCGGCGGTGCGGGCAAGACCTCTCTGGCCCTCGCCGCCCTGGTGCGGAGCTCCGATGCCTTCCCTGACGGGGCCTTCGGGGTCCGCCTCGCCTCGGTCGACACCGGCGACCAGGTGCCACTGGCCGCGGCCGACGCTCTTGGTGTGCCTCTGGACGGTGCGGTGGGCGACCGTGACGTACGTGAGCGAGTGGTCTCCTACCTGGTGAGACGCCGGCTCCTGCTGCTGGTCGACAACTGCGAGCACGTCATCGACGCTGCTGCCGGCCTCATCGACGAGATCCTGGGTCGGTGCCCGGCCTTTGGCCGCGCTATCGCCGGGGCGCCAGCGCACGGAAAGCGATCACCGCAGCGGGGACGAGCAGCGCGAACACGAGGGTCATAGTCGGCGTCAGACCGATCCATCCTTGGAGCGCGCCTACGCCGACGTACGCGAGCCCGGCGATTCCGCTTCCCACTCCAAGGACGACACCAGCGGCAGCGGCAGGGTTCTGTGGAGTAGCCATCTGCGCCGCTACGACAAGGAGCGGCTGACTCACGAAGATCAGCGCGCCCGCAGTTCCCGCTAACACGAGTGTGGTCACACCAGGCGGGACGACCAGCACAGCGGTCAGCGCGGGCACGGCTGCCAGGAGCGAGATGGCCGTGGTGCGGGCGTAGCCCAATCGAGCGCCGACGGCTCCGCCCGCCACTGCGCCCAGCCCGGCCCCGAGCGAGAAGAGTCCCAGTGTCCCGCCCAGCAGGGGGGCGTTTGTGGGCAGTCCGTGGGCATTCACAAGCCACAGCGGCACAGCGCTGGTGAAGGTGATGAATGCGAGGCTCACCAGGGAAGCTGCTGCTGTGAGCCATCCGATCGTGCCGGTGAACATGCTGCGGTCGAGGGCGCGGGTCAGACGCCCGGTGTTGTGGGGCTCGAATTCCGGCAGAAGGACGATGACGCCCAGGGCAAACAGGAGGCCCGGAAGCATGAGCCACGGGGTTGCTTCGCTTCCGTACCGCGACACCACGTAGAGGATCAAGATCGGGCCTGCCGCGAAGCCCGCCATACCGCCGGCGGTGAACAATCCGACCGCCAGGCCCGGGTTCTTTGCGGACGGACCACCGACGATGCTGGTCGACACGGGGTGGAGCGCGGCGGATCCCAGTCCTCCGAGAACGAGCAGGACCACCAGGAGCGGAACGCTGTCGACGATCGCGACCAGGCTCAGCGAGATTGCGCCCAACGCCACGCCGAGTCCTGCCACCTTGCGAAGCCCGTATCGATCTGCCAGGGCTCCCAGCAAGGGCTGGGTGATTGTGGAACTGATGCTGAGGGCTGCGACCAGCAGGGCCAACGTGGTCGTTCCGGCCGCCAGCCGCGCTTGCAGCGTGGGCAGCAGCGCACCCAGGATCGCGGTCAGGACGTCGTTGACGGCGTGCACCAGGGCGAGAAAGGCCGCCATCCGGGTCCCGCTCAGGACGCCGGGTTCACGGACCACGTGCGGCATGTCTGCTTCCTCTCTATTCATCTGACATTCACGGCGAACGTGAGCCCCGGCCGGTCATGGCCGACCGGGGCTCACGTTCCTTAGTGGTGGTGCTCCTCCGGCTCCGCGGTCGAACGGCGACGGTCGATGAGCAGCCAGCTCAGAACGGCGACCACCAGGCCGGAGGTGCTGATGAGCCCCCCGATCCAGTTGACCGAGGACAGACCCAGTCCTCCATCGATGGCGGCGCCGCCGAGGTAGATACCCAGCGCACTGCCGAGGGTGAAGGCAGAGATGTTTGCCGCCGAGGCCACGTCGGGGGCGTGCCCAGCCGCGTTCATCACCCTGAGCTGGAGCGGGGCGACCACCGCGAAGGCTGCCGCACCGAAGACGAAGGTCCCGATCACGGCGGTGGCCTTGTTCTCGATCAGCCAGGTCATCGCGAACATCACCACCGCCAGAGTTGCGATCGTGCCGAGCACGGCCGGCATGAGCCGCCGGTCGGCCAGGCGGCCACCCAGGTTGTTGCCGACGAACAGTCCGGCCCCGAACAACAGCAGTAGCGGAGTGATCCATCCACTGGAGAACCCGGTCACCTCGGTGAACTGTGGTGCGATGTAGACGTAGCTGGTGAACACCCCGCCATACCCCAGGAGGGTGGTCAGCAGGGCTGCCCACACCGCCGGCCGCCGGAGCGCGGCCAGCTGCTCGCGCATGCTCGGGCCGTGCCCGCCGCCACCCAGGTGCGCCAGCGCGTGTGCGTCAAGATCCTCGGTCTCACTGGCCAGGCCCTGGACCCCGGCGGCTTGGTCGTGGCGCGCCCCGTGACCGTGCTCGTCGGCGACCTTGTGGCCGAAGTCCTCCTTCACGTCGTGCCCCGCACCGTGGTCGTGGTGGGAGCCACTCGCGCCCGGCACACGGCCGTCGCCAGCGTGCGCCTCCGCCCTCCGCCCGGACGACGACGGCAGGAACGCCAGCAGGCCGATCAGTGCGAGACCACCGAGGACCACGAGGGTCCAGAAGGTGAACCGCCAGCCGAACGCCTGGCCGACGGCGGCACCGATCGGTGCGTCCAGAACGGTCGACGCGGTGAGGCCGGTGAAAACCGTGGCCACGGCTCGACCCTTGCGGGCCGGGTCGACCAGCTCGGCTGCGTATACGGCGGCGATCCCGAGGAACGCGCCATGCGCCATCGCCGATACGACGCGGCCGGACAAGATCAGGCCGTACGTGGGGCCGAGGGCCGAGAACAGGTTGCCGGCCAGGAAGACACCCGTGGCGGCGAGCAGCATGCTGCGACGCGGGAAGCGGGTGCCGAGCGCGGCGAACAGGGGCGCACCTACCGCAACGCCCACCGCGTAGGCGCTCTCCAAGTGACCGACCTCGCCGATCGTCACATTCAGTGCGGCGGCGATCTCCTGCACGACGCCGGCGACGATGAACTCGTCCGCGCCCATGGCGAAGGCGCCGATAACCAGCGCCCACACTGCTATCGGCATCTGCGGTCTGCGAGCTGAGGGCGGCGCAGCGGCCACCGGCGAATGGTCGTGCGCATGGCCGCCAGTTCCTCCGACGCCGTGATGCGTCAGCGCCTCGGCGTCCGACTGTTTAAGCGACGGCCGCACCGCCGCGTCGTGAGTACTCATGACATTGCCTCCCTCGCTATACCCCTCTGGGGTATCGTTGGACTTCGGACCCAGTTGATTCATTCCCGGCGCGCCCGGCGGTTTCCCTCTCGTACGTCCGGAGCGGTGAACCGTCTGCTTGTTATCCGCACCCTGGTCGCCGGCGCTGTCCGAGGGCTGTCCGAGCGCTGAGCGGACCGCTGTCGCTACGGGAAAGGCGGTCGAAGCCGCGCCTCGAGGAGGTCATGCCGCGACGAGAGACGCGACCAGGAACGGTCCGGCGACAGTTGGAGAAGCCCGCCCCACGGACAGCCGCGGAACAGCGACAGGCCATCGCCGGGCCGATCGTGTGCGTCATGCCGCCCGCCGGCGACGTCGGACGGGCCACCGCAACCGAATCGGGCGCGACGAGCGCCCTCACGAAAGGAAAGACGCACGATGACCAGAACGGTGAACCAGACGCCAGGACTGCAGCGGCCAGCCACACTGGGCTCTGGCTGCTACCCGTCTACGGACTCTTGCTGGCCGTCAGCACGGTGAACCAGCAGCCGGACGTCGAGACGGACTTCGCCGGCTACCCCCGGTGCATCACGACAGGCCAATTCCTGATCAGCCATCTGGTGGCCAGCATCGGCGGGGCAGCTCTCGCGGTCCTCGGCGTGATGGCCGCGGCTGTCTTCCTCGCCGCCGGCCGCGCCCGACGGCTCGCCCTGACCGGCGCGGTAGTGACGGTCGTGGCGAACGTGCACGTGGCCGCAGCTTTCGGCAGCGCGTCGTTCGTCCAGCCGGGCATCGACCGGGCCTATCTGCGCGGCGCACCAAGCATCCAGGAGCTTAATGTCGACGCCGCCTACGGACCGGCTCTCGTGGCAACGATTGCGGCGGCGCTCGTGGTCCTTGTAGTGGGTGCGATCCTCGTCGGGACCGCGCTCGCCCGGACCGCTCCGGGGCTCCGGTGGCCCGGGATCGGCTACGCCGTCAGCCTGACGATCTTCTCGTTCAGCGGGGTTATCGGCTTCGGTGCCGGCACGCAGCCCGTGG
>JBBQYN010000227.1:0-4528 GCA_038208655.1 Actinomycetales bacterium | reverse complement strand
GACCCCCACCGCGGCGGCATCCCCCGCCACCCCGACCCTGCCGGCCCAGCCCTTCACACACCTGAACTCCACCGGGCAGGCGCGCATGGTCGACGTCACCGAGAAAAAGCCGACCGTGCGCAGCGCCACGGCGACCGGTTTCGTGACCTGCGGCCCGCTCGTGATCGCGGCGCTGCGCGACGGATCCACGCCCAAAGGCGATGTGCTCGCCGTGGCCCGCATTGCCGGCATTCAGGGAGCCAAGAAGACGGCGGACCTGCTTCCGCTGGCGCACGTGATCGGCGTGCACGGGGCATCCGTCGACCTTGAGGTCACCGACACCGGCGTGAGCATCACCGCCACGGTGCGCACCGCCGATCGCACCGGCGTGGAGATGGAGGCCTTCACGGCCGTCACCGTGGCCGCGCTCGCGATCGTGGACATGGTCAAGGGCCTCGACAAATCCGTCACCATCGACGCCGTGCGCCTGCTCGAGAAGACGGGCGGAAAGAGCGGCGCCTGGCACCGCGCCTGATGCCCGCCGAGCCTGCGGCCGCCGGCGGCATTGATCGGGCGGCCGGCACCCGAACCGTCGACCTGCTCGTGCTCGCCGGCGGACGCGGCAGCCGCCTCGGTGGTGCGCTCAAACCCGCCGTCGACGTGGCCGGCCGCACCCTGCTCGCACGGGTGCTCGACGCGCGTCGGCTCGTGCGCCGCGCCGTGGTCGTGGCACCGGATGCCGCCCGCCCCGCCGCCGGCCCGGCCGACACCCCCGTCACCCCCGAGAGCCCGCTGATCTGGGCGCTCGAAGACCCCCCGTTCGGCGGCCCCGTCGCGGGCATCGCCGCCGGCCTCGCTGCCCTCTCGGCTGACGACACCTCGGCTGACGACACCGCGGCGCCCGCCGGCCCGCCCGCCGACGTGCCCGCCAGCCCTCCCGCCGACTGGATCCTCCTGCTCGCCTGCGACCTGCCCTGGGCAGCGGATGCCGCCCGCCATCTGCTCACGCACCTCGCCGACCCGGCCCTGCCGCCCACGCTCGACGGCATCTACCTCGTCGACGACAGCGGCCGCGACCAGTGGCTCGTCGGCATCTACCGGTCCGACGCCCTCCGCACGGGTGTAGCCCGGCTCGGTGCCGCCGTGCACGGTGCCAGCGTGCGGCAGCTGCTCGCGGGCCTCGACCTGCACGGCCTGCCGGATCCGTCGGGCAGCGGTGTCGACGTCGACACGTGGCAGGATGTCACTCTCAGCACCGAACGCCTGACGACCGAACGCCTGAGCGCGGAACGCCGCGCGGTCGACATCCCCGCACCCGCCGCCGCACCCGACGGCCCGGCGCACGCCGCCCGCGCCGCACCAGGACCCACACCCGCCCTGCCCGATCCCCACCCATCACGGCCCCACCCACCAAGGAGTGACACCCCATGAGCACCCCCGCTCCCCTGCCCCCCGAAGCCCTCGACGCGTGGCTGGTCGCGCTGGCCGACAAGCTCGGCCTCGACCCGGCATCCGTTCCCGTGGGCACTCTGCTCGACGTGGCCCGCGATGTTGCGCACAATGTGGCACGTCCGGCCGCTCCGCTGAGCACATTCCTGGTGGGGTTGGCAGCCGCCCAGAACGGCGGCGATACCGCCGCGATTGAAGCGGCCTCAGCCGTTGCCACCGAGCTCGCCCTCGACTGGACGCCGGAGACGCTCTGATGGCCGGCATCCGTTTCTTCGCCGGGGCCGCCGAAGCCGCCGACACCACCGCGCTCACCGTCTCGGTGGCCACGGTCGGTGAGCTGCGCGCCGATCTCGTGGCCCGCTACGGCCCGGAGTTCGCCCGGGTGCTCGGCCTGTGCTCGCTGCTCGTGAACGGCGCCCGGGCAGCGGACGACGCCGCCCCCCTCGCCGACACCGACACTGTCGACGTGCTCCCGCCCTTCGCCGGCGGCTGATCCGGCCGGCCCGACACCCGAGTGCGCTAGGGTCAGGATCAGCGACACGGGGTGCCCGGCCGACAGGCCGTGCTGAGAGAACACCCGTTGAACCTGTTCAGTTAACGCTGGCGAAGGGATTGTTCGCGCACGTCGCCGTGCCGGTCGGCCTTGGCCCCGGTTGAAAGGCACTCCATGGCATTTTCCGATTCTCACGTCGACTCCCGGGCCTCCGCGGCCCTGTCGCCCGCGGTCCCGAAAACGGCCGGCGCACCGGCGGGGCCCGGCGTCCGGCGCAGCGCCGCTCAGCCCGGACCGCGCACCCCGGCGGCCCCGCGGACGAGCGATGCCGCGGCAGTGGGCACCGCGACCACAGCCGACCCGGCCTCCCTCGCGCTGCCGATCCGTGACCAGATCGTGCTGGTGACCGGCGGCGCCCGCGGACTCGGCGCCCAGTTCGTGCGGGCGTTCCTGGCCGAGGGGGCCCGTGTCGTCATCAACTTTCACGGCAGTTCCGACGCGGCCCGCGACGCGGCCGACGCTGCCGGTGAACGGGCTGTCAGCATCCGTGCCGATGTGCGCGATGTCCAGCAGGTCGCCGCACTGTTCGACGAGGCCGCCGATGCATTCGGCGCGCCGGTCACGACGATCGTGAACAACGCGCTGTCAAACTTCTCGTTCAACGGCGACGCCCGCCCCGGTGCCGATGCCCTCACCTGGGCCCACCTCAGCGCCCAGTTCGAGGGCACCGTGCGGGCCGCGCTGAACACCGTACAGGCGGCGCTTCCGGGCATGCGCGCAGCCGGTTTTGGCCGCATCATCAACGTGGGTACGAACCTGTTCCAGAACCCGGTCGTGCCCTACCACGACTACACCGCGGCGAAGGCGGCGCTGCTCGCGCTGACCCGTACGCTCAGCCACGACCTCGGACCCGACGGCGTGACCGTCAACATGATCTCGGGCGGCCTGCTGCGCACGACGGATGCCAGCAGCGCGACACCCGAGGCCGTCTTCGATTTCATCGCGGCCGGCACCCCGCTGCGCCGGGTGACCACACCGCAGGAGTTCGCCGACGCGGCGCTGTTCTTCGCGTCGCCGTGGTCGCGGGCGGTGACCGGCCAAAACCTGATCGTTGACGGCGGCCTCGTCAAAGGCTGACAGGCCCGGCCACCGGGGGCGAATTCAGGAAATCCGCCGCACCGCCGCACAACTGCCGCACTGGTCCGGGCCACCAGCAGCGATCGCAGCCGGATTTCCTGAATTGGCCACGAAAGACGTCCCGGTGCGGACCAGCCCAAGCCGGACCGGACCAAGCAGGCCCCGCCTGCTACAGGCCGACCCAGGTGTGCGTGCCGCCGGTCTCGTACTGTTTCTTCCAGATCGGAACTTCGGCCTTGACCTGCTCCACAAGCGCCTCGCAGGCGGCGAAGGCGTCGCCGCGGTGCGCACTTGCGACGGCGGCCACGAGGGCGAGGTCGCCCACGTCGAGGTGCCCGATGCGGTGGCTGACCGTCAACGTGACCAGCGGATGCGCCGCCCGGCAGCGCTCGGCGATCTCCTCAATGATGCGCCCCGCGTCGGGGTGGGCGCTGTAGTCCAGGCCGGTCACCCGGTCCGTAGCGTCGGGATCGTGGTCGCGCACCTGTCCGATGAAGGTGACCACGGCGCCGTCGGCGCGGGTGGAGACCGCGGCGACATGCTCGGCCAGGTCGAGCGGGGCATCCGTCACCCGGGCGAAACCGGCCGGCGCTGTGCCGGGCATCAGTGGTCGCCGCCGTCGAGCTGGTCGATCACGTGGCGCACGAGCGGCGCGAGCAGGGCCACGCCGTCGCGCACACCGCCGACCGAGCCGGGCAGGTTCACGACGAGGGCGCCGGCGTTGCCCACCGAGTCGGCGATACCGGCCAGTCCGCGGGAGAGCACGGCGGTCGGGATGGTGGCGGCGTTGACCATGCGCAGGCGTTCGCTGATGCCGGGCAGCTCGGTGCGCAGCAGCGGGTAGGTGCCTTCGGGGGTGAGGTCGCGCGGTGCGACGCCGGTGCCGCCGGTGGTCACGACCAGGCGCGAGCCGTCTTCGAGCGCCGCGGTGATGGCGCCGGTGACGCTGGCGATCCCGTCGGGCACGACGCGCGGCGGGCCGCAGGGAATACCGGCTTCGGCGAGCGCGTCGACGGCGGCGGGGCCGGAGTTGTCGTCCCGTTCGCCGCGCGCAGAGCGGTCCGAAACGGTGATGACCACGGCGTGCAGGGAGGCTCCGAGTTTAGGGCTGTGTTTCACACTTCCACGATACCCGGCCCGCCCGGCTGACCCCACCGGCGGCGCATAACTCCTGCAGATCGTGCCGACCCGGCCGCACATCCGCATGATTCCGCGGCGGTCATTCTGCCGCCACAGAATCTGCAGGAGTTATGCACACTGCGCGGTTGCGAGGTCACCCCGGGGCAGCGGCTGTAAGAGGATGCCGCGGCCTTACTCCCGCAGGAACGCCCCCAGCGCCGCCGCCATCGCCTCCGGGTCCCAGGCGTGGTGGGCACCCGCTATCGTGATCGTTCGGGCCTGCGGCAGCGCCGCCTCGATCGACGCCGCCGCGGCCGTCATGACCGGCAGCGTCTCGGCGCCGACCAGCGC
>JBBQYN010000226.1:0-4536 GCA_038208655.1 Actinomycetales bacterium | reverse complement strand
CGCTCCAGTGCACAGCAACCGGTCGATGGTGCTCAGGGGAACCGACTCCTGGGTTCCCTCGATGAAGCCGCTGAGCGGGACCAAACCCGTCGGTGGAAGAATCAGCGGGCTGGGGCTGGGGCTCGGGGCGGCGGGTTCAGGCTTGTCCTGCATGCCGACCACGATCTTGACCGACGGCTCACGACTGGTAACCATGGTCATCGAGTCCGCCGTGGCCGCGATGCGCAGGGCCTCGATCAGGGACTCCGCGAGAATCCGATCCGTGGGGCGGGGGTCGTCCATCAGGGCCTTCGCCCAGGCGCGGCCCTCCTCACTGGTGAAGCGGGGGCCGCCGAGGCGTGGGCCGGCGACCTGCCGCATGAAATCCCGGAAGACACTGCCGTTCTCCGGATCCAGCTCGAAGACACCGTGCAGCATGCCGTCGGGCTTGTCCCACACCCGCAGGTACTGGCGGGCTTTCATCGCCGCGGAGCGAGAAGCGATGCCCTCTTGATCGATCCGGTCACGCAGGGCTCGGGCGGCCTTACTGGCCTGGTCGGTGTTCAATGTCGCGGCCTCCGGGATGAAGCCGGCCAGCGCCTGACTGAGATCGGCTTCGGTGACGCCGGGCGCCGGTTCGCCGAGGCCGCGACGGATCGCGGTCGCAGCGGGAGTGCTCAGCACGCCGGTGGCGACGGCGTCGCCGATCCCGGCGAACCACGGAGCGGGCTCGGGCGGCTCCAGAGTTGGTTCGGGCTCGGGCTCGGGAAGAGGCTCCGGGGCCGGCTCGCCGGCAGCCTCCGCGGCCTGCCGTGCGGCCTCCAGCTCTGCCCGCTGGCGACCACGCTGCTCCTCGAGTTCCCGAGCGAGGCGCGAGGCGTCGGCCTGACGTTGGCGGGCGGCATCCGCTTCGAAGATCATGGTGCCGGCCTCGATGAGGGTGCGGGCCTCGATTCGTGAGGTTCCGCCGCCGCCGCTGAGGTCTTGGAGCATGGCTTCGGCGTTGGTGTAGCCCTTGCGGCGGGCGAGGCCGTCACGGCCGGCCGTGAAGCGGGAGCAGCGCTCGATGTTCGCCGCCGACACCGCCAGGCACGTGGTGAGGCGGCGGTGCACGACGCTGAGGGCGCGGAAGGCGGCCTCGGAGTCGTCATCGGGCAGCCCGGCGAACAGGGCCGGGGTGAGCGGAAACCGGTCAAGAACACCGGTTATGTCGTTGAGTACACCGTCGATGGTGGTCATGAAAGAAGTCAATCAGCATCCACTGACATTGATGCCGTGCGGGGTCGCGACGCGGGCTTCAACGCGGCTGGGCGGCCTGCGAAAAAAGCCGTGGGTTACGCTGCGAGGCTCATCGTGAGGGGTTCGCCACTGGAACGGCTGACGAAGCAGTAATAGTGCCGCTGTCCCTCGGCCCACTGCGCGGCCGTCACGGGATAGCTGCCCTGCACCTGCACGTCGGCCAGGGCCGCAGCAGCGCTGATGTTGATCACATCCGGCGCCGTGCACAGCGTCGGAATCTGCGCCGCGAGGGCCGTCTCACCGGGGAAAGCCACCGAGGCACCCCCCTCGAACAGCCCGCGGAAGACCACCTGCGCCGTATGCGGCGTGGCACAGTCCACAACGGTGAACTGCTCGGCCCACGGCGACTCGTACGGCTCAAGACATTCGCCCCCGTAGAGCGCCGTCCACGCGTGCACCCCCGCAGACGCCATTGCCGTCACGTCGGCAATCGGCGTGGACTCTGTCGTGGGCTCAGCGGTCGGCTGCGACGTGGCGGTCGCGGCCGGCACGGGGTCTGCCTCGGTCGATCCTCCCACCAGCCGCTGCCCGAGGAAGAACAGGGACACCAGCACGATTAGTAGAACAACAGCAACACTCGACCAGATCAGCGGTTTGGAGTACGTGCGCGGCGTACCTGCGCCGGGCGTGGTGCGCCAATTGGTGTGCCTCACTGCCGACACGGGCGCGGCATCAGCAGCCTGAACGGCAACCGGCCGGTGCCCGACGGGCGCGGCCGTGGCCGACGGCGTACGCGACGTCGACACGGCAGGGGTAGCTGGCATCGGAGCCGACTCGGGATCCGATTCACGCGTTGGGACCGGTACCGGCTCGGGCGTCTGCGCGGGCGCGGCAACCGACTCGGAAGCGGGCTCGGGCTCGGCGGCAGGCTCGGCGGCGGACGACGGTTGCGCCGCCTCGGACCGAGACAGCGGTGTGGCCGTACTCGCCCAGGGCGATTCCAACGGCGTCGTCCACCACGGGGCCGGCGGTGCCGGCAGCGTTGGCCGGGTGGAGACTGGTTCCGGGACCGCGGCCGGCTCCGGTGTCGGCGCGGCTGGCGGAAAGACGGCGGGCTCGGGAATCTCGACCGGCTCGACGGGAACGGTCAGCGCGACCGGCACGGCGCGCACGGCAGGTTCGGCAGGCACGGTCCGCTCGGCGGGCACGGCGGGTTCGACGTCGGCGGGCACCGCGGGCACGGCGCGCTCGGCAGCCCCGGCAGGCTCAGCAGGCTCAGCAGGCTCAGCAGTCGCGGGCTCAGGCTGCGCTTCAGGCTCAGGCGACGTGTCGTCGTTAGCCGGGGCGTCGTCGTCGAGTTGCGCGCTCAACCAGCCCAGATCAGAGTCGTCGTCGCGGGGCACGCGTTACAGTCCCAGGTCCTCGAGAGAGATCGCAGCGAAATAGGGGTAGCCGGCCGCTTCGATGATCTCGCGCGCGCCGGTGGCGCGGTCCACGACCACGGCGACGCCGGCGATGATGGCACCTACCTTGAGCAGGGCTTCGATGGCAGCGAGGGGCGACCCACCGGTCGTCGAGGTGTCTTCGAGCACGACCACACGCTTGCCCGCGAGGTCGGGGCCCTCGACCTGACGGCCACGGCCGTGGTCCTTGGGCTCCTTGCGCACCACGAACGCGTCGTAGGTCGCACCGCGAGCGGCACCCTGATGCAGCACAGCGGATGCGATCGGGTCGGCACCCATGGTGAGGCCTCCGACGGCCGTGACATCGGGAATGTCCTTGATCAGGTCGAGCATGACCTGACCGATCAGTGGGGCAACCCGATGGTCGAGGCTCACCCGGCGCAGATCAACGTAATACGTTGCCTTCTTGCCGCTGGTGAGGGTGAAATCCCCGTGGAATACGGCCTCGGCCGCGATGTAGTCGATGAGCTGCTGCCGTGTATCCGTCACGATTGTTAGCTTAGCGGCCCACACCCGGTGCGGCACCCGCACGGGGGCCGTGCGGCACCGTCACGACGATCGGGTCCTGAAACGGCCTAGAAGGCGCGAACGAGGTTGCGCTGCGGCGCGCGACGGTAACCGTCGGTGGCGACCTCACGTACGAGGGCGGTGATGGACACCACGGAGACGAAAACGATGAAAGCCATGAGAACGAACACGAGAATGAACCTTTCGATGATGAGGGTTTGTCCGGCACGGAGGCACCATTGCTCGTGTTGACTTTCTCATTCCACCACCCCAAACTGTGCAGCACAATCGCATTGTTCTGCACTGTTTGTGTAGGTTTGCTACATGGACGTGCAACGACTCGAATTGCTCCGCGAACTGGCCGACCGCGGCAGCGTGACCGCGGTGGCACACGCCACACACCGCACCCCGTCTGCGGTGTCCCAACAGCTCAAAGTCCTCGAACGCGAGGCCGGCCTGCCGCTGACCGAACGTCGCGGCCGCGGCCTCGTGCTCACCGACGCGGGCCGGGCCCTGGCACGCAGCGCAGCGGATGTCGCGGTGTCCCTCGCGAAGGCCACCGCGCTCTGGGATGAGTTCCGCAACCACGCCACCGGCGATGTGAGTCTGGTCACCTTTCCCACCGCCGGCCAGATGCTGCTGCCCGGCGTCATGCACGACCTCACCGCCGTGACCGGCCTCGCGCTGAATTGCGCCGACGAAGACCCCGAACTGAGCGACTTTCCCGCCCTCACCGCCGAATACGACATCGTGCTGGCGCACTCCATGCGCGGCCAGGTGTCCTGGGGAGGCCGCGGCCTCACCGTGGTGCCGTTGATGACCGAACCGCTCGACGTGGGCCTGCCCGTCGGACACCGCCTGGCCGGTCGGGCCTGGGTCACTCCGCGCGACCTGCTCGGCGAGACCTGGATCGGCGTCACGCACGGCTACCCGTTCGAGCGCATTCTGCACGAAATCGAGCAGCAGGCCGGAGGGCGCCTGTCCATGGCGCAGCGGTTCGCCGACCTCGCCCTGATCGAATCGTTCGTCATCGCCGGCCTCGGCATCGCCCTGATCCCGCGGTACACCTCAGGTGGCGGCCAGCCGGGCCGCCTCGTGCTCACCCCGCTGCGCGGCGTCGAGGCCGAACGCCAGATCGTGGCCCTGATGCGCCCCGACCGTGCCGAACGCCTTGCCGTGCGCACCGTGGTCGACCTGCTGCGGGCCCGCGCCGCACGGGTGCAGGCCGAGCACGGGCATCCGCTCACCGCGCCCTAGCCAACCCGCGCCCTGGCCCGCGCCAGTCGATCAACCGAGCAGGTCGAGCCCGAGCACCTCATCGATGATGGCCAAGCCTTCGGCGACCTCG